>NZ_JJQL01000095.1:0-107701 GCF_000979975.1 Methanosarcina sp. 1.H.A.2.2 | reverse complement strand
AATTTTTATAAAATTAAGAGAATTGTCAAGTCCAGTTGGGTCAAAAAAGAAGGGAAATATTCAGTACCAATTAGTGGATACTGTCAAACTTAGGTTATAATATAAAAGAAAAAATTCCAAACAGTCCAAGTGATATTGTTGATTACGTGTATTCAAACGAAATATTTAGAGATCTAATTTTAAGACATGGTCTTAAGTTTAGTGATTCTCAAAAAAATGAATCAAAAATTGATGAGATAAATGATTCAATTGAACGAATAAGTTACAAAATAAATGAGAAGTTTTCTTTATGTATTGGTGTAGATGGAATAGATAGATATTTCCAGAACATACTTCTGGAAAAGGAGTCTGATATCAAAAAAATAGAAAAGGAGATAAGTAGCTTTTTGGGAACGTTCAGGATGATCTTGGACAACATAAACAATGTATGCATTCTATTTTCTTTGACACAATCTACTTTCACAAATATATGGGATGTAGTTCGCGCTGACCAGACTTATAGAAGGAGAATTATAATTCCCAATGGAATTGATGGCAAACCAGTTGAGTTAGATCAGCTTAACGAAAAAGAAGCCTATGAACTGGTCATGGAATTTATGGATAAATGGCTGAGAGAAAACAACGTGAATAAAGGAGTCATAAGTGATTACACAAGCACATGGCCCTTTGAGCAAGAAGCAATAAAAATTGCTTGGAAGGCAGCTCCTTTAGTGGGTGGATTGCTTTTTGTTCTAAGAGAGTCATTAAATGAAAAAATTGAAACAGAGATTGATTCTTTTGAAGATATAGCAATTTCAGAACTTGATATTTCAAAAGTAGTTTTCAGAAATAGGTTAAACACTTATTTCTCAAAAAACCCAAAAGTATGGGAAGAAATAGAAATTATAACTCGAGAAAATGAGTTGAAAAAAAGACTGCAAGAACTTAAGGATGATTTTTATGAAAGTTCTCAAAAAAGTAACCTACCTGATGCTTTTGATATATATTTTCAACAACTTGGCTTCGTAAGAGATTCTGGAAAAAATGGCCTAATAATCCATTCTACGAAGTATGGTAATAAAAAGATATCTATTAAGTTTATAGATGAAACAAAAATTAGTAAAAAAGATTCAAGAGAGTTAGGTGATGATTTATTAGAATCTAGAGCAGGAGCTGGGCTCTTTATCTGCATAGGAAAAGACAAAGAAGATAAAATTGAGCTTGGAATCGATAATTTAACATTTTTTAAAGATTTAAAACTCAACACAAATTATGTGAGCACCATTGGTTTGAGGATAATAACAGAAGATGACGTATCAAATATCATGAATCTGAGCAAAATCGACGTGAGCGAACAAAAAATATTTGTTGAGTATTTAGAGCGACATCTTGGATTTAGACAATACTTAGAGAGTCTAGAATTCACCAAAGTCTCTCCTATAAAACTATAGAGTGGGTTCTAAATGTGTGAATTATGCAATAAGTTTAAGCTAGATGCTCCATTCAGGTTCCATCGTCCTGATGAATTTACAAAGGGAATTTTAGTGGGAACAAATGCAAAGAAATATCTTGACTTTTTTGAAAATAAAGTTTATCCCTATGCTATGGAAAAACCTTCTATGACAGTAGTTGTGGGGCAGCCAGGCGCTGGAAAAACTCAACTTTTAAACTATCTTGAAAGCACATGGAAGGAAAAAAATCGAATTTTCGTACTTTTGAACCTTAAAGATACAAAAGTAAGCTATGATTACTTAGTTGAAGCTGTGATTAATAGTGATTCATTTCATTATTTTTTATGTTCCAATGGAATAACTTTAGATCCCAAAAAATCTGCAACTGAGAAAGTGGCTGAGATTAAAGAAATTATCCGAGAAGTCAGAGATAAACAAATGGACAATAACTTTGGGATCTGTTTATTAATGGATACTGTTGATGAATATCTTCGAAAAATAAACTCCAAAAATGGGGGAAAGGAGGAAGTTCAGAACGAAATAGCTAAAGATTTAATAAAAATAACGGGGCAGCTACTTAATGACCTTTCTTATTCATGTGCTGTTTTTGCAATAACAGAAGATGTCAATAATAAATTCAAAAAAGTATTAGAAGAGGATATTTCTCTTAAGTCAAGATTTTTCTCTGTTAGTAATTATACAGATGTTGATAAATCTTATGAAAATTATAAACTGGAAAAACTTGATGAGAATGAAACCGAAGAAATGATTGCAGCTTTTTTGGAAATTTGGGCTAAAAGAAATAATATACCCCTTCCAACTCAATACAAAGAAACAATAACTTCTTCGGGTTTGAATCTTTTTCCTTTTAGCAGAAAAGCGATTAACCTTTTTTGGAAAGCCGGAGCAATTCCAGGAGATACTTGCCTTGCTTGTTTGATTGCCTTAGACAGGAAGTTAAACTTTTTATCTAGTAATAGTAGTGATTATTCGCATCTTATTGTGACAGAAATCAACGCTGCATGGATTGTTAACAAGTTTTCTAGCTATTTTTATTATGAGAGAGATCTGAAAAATCAAATTGAGAACCTTCTTGAAGGTGAACAACTAGACTATGAAATAAATAAAATAACTAATAAGGCAAAATCAGCATATTTTGATTTCTCCAATGCACTGCCAGAGAGTTTTAAAGTTTATCTTGAAGCTTTTTCCGATGATTTTTCGATTAGTCAAAGCAATGTGCGTAAATTTATAAAAGACAAGAATGCAACAGATAAAGACTTTGAAACTATAGATCTTGTAGTTGATTTTAAAGGAAGAACAATAGGAGTGCAATTTGCTGTCAAATTCGATAATAAAATAGATACGTGTAGGAATCTTCAGAAAAAAACAGAGATTTTGTTTTCTGCACTCAAAAATGAAGCAATAGAAAGAGGATTACTGATACTCATTTCATATACTGAATTAGAAACAATAAATGTTTACAACTTATTAAGAAAACGCTATGAAGATAATAAATGCTCAAAAGATCTGGAGAAAGATAAAGATAATTACATACAAAAAAAATACTTTCCAACTTTTATGGTTCACAGAATTTCAGCAGATTATGCTTGGTGCTTGCTTGGCTTGAATGTGTTCGTAGCAGATAATAATATAAATGCTATGAAGAAATATTCAAGATACATTGATAAAGAAATTCAAATGGATTCATTGTTTAAACAAATACTGAGAAGAAATGCTGACATTACGTATCTGCCCAAAACCAAACGTATCTCAACGGCTGAAATTCTAGATAGATCTAACTAATAAACATAAGCTTTAAGAAAATGTATCAAATAATTTTTAATTGTATGGGATACTATGATAGAAACGGATCTGAAAAATAACGAGTTAAACCTTAAAAAGAAAATTCTGAGACTTAATGAAGAAGTAATTGCAGAACTGTTCAATGACTTAGATATTACCCTTCCAGAAGTGGACGTTTCTAAAGAAAATTTATCAGAACTTCTAATTCAGAGCATGAAAGCAAAGGACAAGGTTGGAAATCTTGAAGTTGTACTAAAATATCGTGAATTTTATCCTATTATAGAGTCCTTTTCCAAGGATTTTCTGATAGAAGTATTGCCAAAAAAATTAAGGAATAATGTAACCAGTAAATCAAATAAAGAAGAAGTATTGATATATTTAAAACAAGCCATTATTGAAGGTTTTATAAATAGTGAATATTTAGAACGGAAAATAAAAATTTATTCCGTGGCATCCAAAGTCAAAAAAGTTACTAAAAAAGATGAATTGGCTTATCTGACAAAATATCTATGGGATGATATGGAAGAAAACATTGATAAAGAGAAAATTATCCAAAGAATTACAACCGAGCTTGAGTATGGAAATTATCCACCAGATAGAGTTGAAGGCATATTGGATCAAATGAAGAAGGGTCAAAGAAAGTCAAAATCTGAAAATATTAATGGATTAGCTGAAGAGATAAGAACACTTGAAAGCCGATTTTTATCAATTGAGAAGCTATTAAAAAAACAAGAGCAACAGATTGTTGAAACAAATAAACTTATCAGTGAGATGAGAAATTTTTTTGTTTTAAACAATAATCAAATGAAATCTGATTTAGAAAATAAGTTTAATTTAAATAATACAGAGAAACTTATTTTTGCCTTAAGAAAAGAAAGTCTTAATTTAAAGTCTCTTAATCAAGAGTCTTTTGGTTCCATAGTGGAAAATCTAAACCAAGAAAACATATTAGATATAGATCTTCTAAGAGACGGGCTTGCTATTGTAATTGTTGATTACTTAATGAAATTAACAAAAGAAATGGACTGGAAAATCAGCCTAGATTTATTCTACAAAGTATTAAGCGAAGAGGTATCTGAGATTAAAGGTTCGATTAGTACAATAGTTGAGATCCCGAAAGTTCGTGAAAAGGTTTGCAGGAGAATGGGCATAGCGACCGAAAAGTTTGATTCTCTCCTTCTTAAGTGTTTTGATGTCCAATGGGTTAATCTTGAAGTCGGGACTCCTATCGGTGAAACAGACATCGCATGGCTTGATACTGGAAAAAATCGCTTTTACTATATGAAACTTTTAAGAAAATAAGAGGGAAAATTAAAATTAGTAAAAAATCGAAATATTTCCATGGCTTCTAATCATTTTTAGAGGTCTCTTTATTAAAATCTTTTTTCTTGAAACGTTTAGCATGTTTCCAGTTTTTCTTATTGCAAAGTCGTTTCATTTATATTTTTTCTCAAACCGTTATTCTTGAAACCTCTCTATTCATAACAAATTATAAATATTAACTATTGAATATTAATTTAGAAATTTCCATCATTATTTTTCGAATACTTATGGATGAGGCAAAAAATGGCAAAAATGGCAAAAATGGCAAACACCCTCAGAGACCTTGACAGATCCGCCGAGGAGAGCTACGGCAAAGGCAGGGTCTTTTTCCAGATGGGCAAATATGAAGAGGCTCTTGCTATTTATGGGGAAGCTGCTGATGCCTGGAATAAAATGGCAGACCTGCTTTTTGAAAAAGGGAAGGAGGACAGCGGACAAGAGTTCCTTGACAAGGTTCTGGAGGTTCGGTCCTGTTGCGGAATGTCTCTTTTCAAGCTCGGAAGATATGAAGAAGCTCTTGAGATTGTTGATACTATCCTGGAAGTTAAACCAGACAGCCCGACCGAATGGTCCAACAGGGGTTTTGTGCTCTCTGCCCTCGGCAGGAATGAAGAAGCTCTTGAATCCTTTGAAAAAGCGCTTTCCCTTGACCCTGCATCCCCCAAAATTCTGACCAGCAAGGGAGTTGTTTATTTCAGGATGGGGCTCCTCGATAAAGCCCTGGAGACCTTCGACAAAGCACTGGCAGCCGAACCCAAAAAGGCTTCTGACTGGGCATGCAAACTTCCAAAATTCAGTTTCTTTTCCCGAAACAAGGCTCCCATCATGAGGCCTGACAATGCTGAGACCTGGCACTGGAAAGGCAATTTGTTTATGGAACTGGGGGAAAGAGAAAAAGCCCTGGACGCATACAAAAATGCCCTAGAAAGCGATCCTGACCACCTGAACTCCCTCTTCCGGGGTGGGGAACTCCTCTGCGAGATCGGGGAATATAAGGAAGCTTACAAGTGCTATGCGCGGACCCTTAAGTTAAGCCCCGGAAACGAGGTTGCAAAGAAGGGAAAAGAGTTCTGTGAAAAAAATATTACGTGAGCCTGGGAAGGAGGGAGAACTGTTATCCCGGAAAACATAGCTTCCTTTTTTCCGGATTATCTGTTAGCAGAGTTTTTCCGGATCATTCTGTAAGCACGGATTTCGTTTTTCAGGAAGAACAAAGCTTCCTTTCCGGCGGAGGTTTCTTTTTATGGCAAAACCGCGGAAATAAAAGCAATTTTTTCTTCTATTTTTGACTGACCATCAGGCAAGCTGACTGAGGCGCTTATATGTACTGTGAAGTGAAAAGTGGTTTCCGGGGGAAAGGAAAGTATTCTCTCAGACCGTGGGATTTTTTCAACATAATGCCTTTCTTAATTGCGGCACCGGTTTTTCGATTTTTTTTCTAACCTGGCAGGCCGGCCCGGGTCTCGTGCAGCGCAGGAAGAGAATACTGAAAAATTCTCTCCCGGATTCCGGAATAGATCAACCAATTAATCAGGGACCACCACATTTTTTGATCAGTATTTTTTGATCAATGTTTTTAATCTGCATTGTCAGCACATTTTTCCGGACCTATCTGCTTTCCGGGCAGCACCCCGTCTTAGACTGTATGGTGATGCACTGCTGAGATGGCAAAATAATAAATACAGGGCTGCGCTCGTGTATACCGGATATAAAGGACAGAAAAAAAGGTGTAATCATGTGTGGAATAGCAGGTTTGTTCGGAACCCCTGATAGTAATATAGATGTAAAGAAAATGCTTGCAGCCCTGGGACACAGGGGACCTGATGCCTGCGGAATCTATACGGCGGGAGACCTGAGCATAGGAAATACCCTGCTTAAAATAACAGGAGATATGCCCCAGCCTCTCACAGGGATAGGAGCTCTCGTACTCAATGGGGAGATATTCAATTTTCGTGAGCTTGCAGCTGAAATAGGGCTAAAAACAGATTCTGATACCGAACTGCTTTTTTCACTTATAGAAACAGGGGTAAAGGAGGGGAGCACGCCGATTAACGCTGTCTTTTCCGCACTTTCTAAAGTTAATGGGGACTATGCCCTTGCATATGCCTGCGGAGGAGAACTTGTACTTGCCAGGGACCCGTCGGGAGTAAAGCCTCTCTTTTACTGTTCTGGAAAAGAGGCAGAAAAGCCGGAAATAGCCTTTGCCTCTGAAAAAAAAGCCCTTGCTTTTATTGGCAGAAAAGCAAGGCCCTTTCCTCAGGGAGGGATTCTGGGTTTCAATACCGAAAACGGGAAAATCACAGAAAAAACCCCGGAAGGATACCTGAAGACAAAATCGCCTGAAAAGAGGATCTACGCCGAAAAAGAGGCTTTATTTCACCTGAAGGCAGCCCTTGAAAAGGCTGTGGAACTCAGGCTTACTCCAACTGCCGGAATTGCATTTTCAGGAGGAATTGACAGCACCTTTTTAGCAGCCCTTGCAAAGCGCATTGATCCTGATATTCCCCTTTATGCGGTTGGGCTTCCGGATTCCCATGACGTTGCCCAGGCAGAGAGCGCAGCTGAGGCTATCGGTATGAAGAGAAACCTGAAAGTTCATTTCCTTTCGCCCGAAGAAATAGAAGCTGCAGTCCCTCAGGTAATTTATGCAACCGGATCTACTGATCCGATGACGGTTGCAATAGGGCTTCCTCTTTACATAGTTGCAAAAACTGCAAGAGAAGATGGGAAACGGGTCCTTCTGACCGGGCAGGGTGCAGATGAGCTCTTTGGAGGGTACAGGAGGCATGAAGGGTTTCTCGAGCAGGGCCCTGATGTACTTGACAGGGAGATCTATTCTGACCTTGAAAGCATCTCAACAATTAACCTTGAAAGAGATGATATGGTTACAATGGCCAATTCCGTGGAACTCAGGGTGCCCTTCCTGGATAAAGAAGTAATTAAAACAGGGCTTGCAATAAGTCCGGAGCTTAAGGTCCTGAAAAAAGATGGCCTCTATACACGAAAATATATTCTCAGGAAGGCGGCAGAAGGCCTGGTCTCTCCGGAAGTTCTCTGGAAAGAGAAAAAAGCAATGCAGTACGGGACAGGAGTACAGAAGGTACTCGACTGGCTTGCCAGGGATTCGGGTTTTTCTAAAAAGCAGGGGAATCATATAGAAAAATACCTCATGCAAATTGCTTCGGAAAAAGCCGGTATAAATGAGTAAGTATAAACAGTTTGATGGTTATATCCGAGTAGAAAATTATTACGTTTGATTTATAATCTTATTAAGTTTAATTTATAGTCTTATTAAGTTTCATTTAGAACCAAAGTTTCATTTAGAACCAAAGTTTCATTTAGAACCAAAGTTTCAGGGGGAATTAAAATAAAAATAGCAATTACCGGAAAAGGCGGCGTTGGAAAAACTACTCTCTCAGGTACTCTGGCAAGACTGTTTGCAAGGGACGGATACGAAGTCCTGGCAATAGATGCAGACCCGGATATGAACCTGGCATCTTCCCTGGGGATAGAAAACCCCCCAAAGCCCCTCACTGATTTCAAAGACCTTATCCAGGAAAGGGCAGGTACCGAAGGCGGGGCTTTTATCTATAACCCGAAAGTGGACGACATTGCAGGCAAATACGGAGTAATAGGGCCTGATGGAGTCAGGATGCTTGTTATGGGTACTGTGGATAAGGGAGGAAGCGGGTGCATGTGTCCGGCATCAGCTTTCCTCAGGGCTCTCCTCAGGCACCTGATGCTTAAGGAAAAGAGTGCAGTTATCCTGGATATGGAAGCCGGAATCGAGCACCTGGGAAGAGGCACCACGCGCGGGATGGACCTTATGATTGTAGTGGTGGAGCCGGGAGCCAGGTCCCTTGAAACAGCCGAACGGATAAAAAAACTCTCTTCCGAGATCGGGATAAAACATATTGCTGCCGTAATTAACAAAGGAGGCGCCGGAAAAGTCAACTCCAGGCTTGAAGAGCTGGGCATCCCGGTACTGGGGGAAATTCCCTTTGACCAGCAGTTAATGCAGGCTGATCTGGAAAAAAGGGCTCCGATTGAAGCAGGCGGCGAAGCTGTTAATGCCATAGTGAAAATCAAAGAAAAACTAATGGAAACCGTTGAAGAGATAAGGAAGGAAGACGAGGCAAGTAAAAAGTAAAGGCTGAAAAACAGCCCTCTACACTTTTTTTACCCAATTTTCCTAATTTTCCTAATTTTCCTAATTTTCTCAAATTTTTCCTAATTTTCTCAAATTTTTCCTAATTTTCTCAAATTTTTTCATGCAATTTTTTTATATTTTTCAGGCTCAGTTAAAATTGCTGTCCGGGGAATCTGTTAGAGTTCCTTTTTTATAAATAAGCCCCAGAAGCCTCATCTGTTTCTCCCTGATAAGGACATCAGTAGGGTCTATTTCCAGAGCTCTTTCATAAGATTTCATAGCCTCTCCGTATCTTCCAAGATTTTCCAGGACCGAGCCTTTCTGGTACCAGGAAAAAACATCTTCGGAGTTGACCTTAAGGACTTCGTCATAACACTCTATGGCTTTTTCAAAATCCTTCAAGTTATTGTAGGCAAAACCCTTGAGGCACTTTATTCCCAGGTGATCGGGATCGATTTCAAGAGCCCTATTGTAACAGGTCAGAGCTTCCTCAGACCTCCCTATCCTATCCAGGACAAAACCTTTCTGGAGCCAGGCATCAAGGTACATAGGGTCCAGATTTAAGGCTTGATCATAGAGCCTGAGTTTGTCTTCATAATTCTCAACTTTGCCTGCTGTGATAAGGAGCTGCCTGGGGTCCTCGGTTTCTTCGGTTTTTCCTGCCGCTTCCAGCTCCTTTTGCTTCATCTTAGCGCTTTCGGTGGTATTTTTTTCCTCTGCCATTTCGGAATCCTCCGTTTTCAGATTAAGATTTATTCGGGCCCCTTTCGGAATCATGTCCCATCCTTATTTTTTCCATCTTATGTATGGAATCAGGGTTAAACTGGTATTGAGCACTTTCGTTTTCAATGAGATATACCTTTTCTGATTCGAATTTTACTGGATACAAAGCAAGACATAAGTTTATGCAGAAAAAAGTTATCAAGAGTCACTGGCTTTTTGCCGGCTGATTCTCGAAAGGATTTCGATCTTGATTTCAAGAGCAGGAACAAAGCCCGGTTTCAATTCGAGGGCTCTGTTGCAGCTTTTCAGGGCTTCTTCTTGTTTGTTCATTTCTAAAAGGACAAGTCCCCTGCCTGCCCAGAGGCCGGGATCTTCCGGGGTAGACTGAAGAGCCGTATCGTATGCTGCCAGAGCCTCCTCAAACCTGCCCAGCCTGGAAAACAGGCTGCTGATACATTTCAGGGCTTCCAGGTAATCAGGCCTGATTTTGAGGGCTGAACTGTATGCTTCAAGGGCTTCTTCTTTCCGGTCAAGTGCAGAAAGGATTGAGCCTTTTCCTGCCCAGGCTTCGGCATATTCGGGTTTTCTCTTGAGCACTTTTTCGTAGCCTTCAAGCGCTTCTTCAAGTCTGCCAAGCCTGGCAAGAATAACTCCTTTATTGTCCCATGCAATTTCAAAAGCCGGTTCAAGCTCAATTACCATGTCATAAGCACCTATTGCTTCTTCAAGCCGCCCCATTTCCGAGAGGATTACCCCCCTGTTGTACCAGACCCTGAAGTCATCAGGGACTATTTCAAGCACCTGCTCTGTAAGCTGCAGGGCAGCTTCAAACCTTCTTGCCTTATAGAGCAGTATGGCTTTCTGAAAGAGCGCTGTGGCGTTCTGAGAGTCCTTTTCAAGCATCTCAGTACAGGCCTGAAGTTCGTCGAAGAAAGGGAGGGAAGCATAAAGGTCCCTTACAGCCAGAAAAAGGGGGAGGAGTTCGTACTTTTTTTCCTCAACCGTCAAGGTTTTTGTTCCGGGATCGTATGAAAAAACCGCTGGCTCCTGCTGGCTGGGTTTTTCTTCCAGGAAATTTCCTTCTATTCTTTTACTTTCTCCTTCTATTCTTTTACTGTCCCCTTCTATTCTTTTACCTTCCAGTGTACGTTCCATTTCTTTAAACACTGTTTCCAGTCCTGAGAAGGCCGCAGGGTAAAAGGGAGAATCGTTTTTAATATAAAGTACTGATCTCAGATATTTCCTGATCTTTTTATTATTGCTGCTCCAGAGGACCTTTGAGATGTCTTCTGCTTCCTTCAAAAACTTCTGCAGACAGAGTCTCAAGGATAAGAGACTTTCTGAACGCTCAAGGGTGTTGAAAGCTGAAATCGCTGCTCTGGAATGTTCTCTGAGTTCGCTCAGATAATTCTCTGTTCTGGAGGGATTAACTTCCATCTTAAAGCCCTTCTTACCCTTTTCTTAATCGTTGTCGGAAATATAGCTGCATACCGATTTTCTGTCAAGGGAGGGCAAAGACTTACCTTTAGATGCAACAACCAGCTTTACGGCTGATCCTGGTGGCAGTTTTGTCCCTGGTTGTGGTTCCTGCCTGAGCACTTCCCCTGCCATAATTCCTATAGGTAAAACCTCTTTCTTTTCAACGACCTCTCCTGCTGAAAGCCCTGCCTCTTCCAGAGTTTTTCTGGCGTTTTCAAGGGGCTGCCTTATAACATTGGGAACCTCCACATTTCCTGTAAAAGTTCCGGGACTGGTTTTTATTTCCGGTCCCTGCGCACCTTCGCTTTCTCCGAGCACTTCTTCAAGCAAGTCGATTGCTCCACTGATTTTGAGAAGGGTTTCGCCCAGGGTGTTCTTCCTGTTTTCGAGTTCTGTAAGCTTTAAATCAATATCTGTGAGGATTTTCTGCCCGGATTCATATTCTGCTCTGAGCTCCACTAAACGCTTTTCAAGTTGTGCATCCATAGTGCTGTAAACCCCTTTAAATTTGTTATTTTTATAGTAAATGCGAATTGGTCTTCAGTTTTCAATCAGTTTTCAACTGTGGTTTATTATTGATATTTAGCTGTTTGCTTTCGACTTTTCCACTTTCTGCGGTTCTATATTCTCTTTTTCACGTTCTACGCTTCAATTAGTACTTAACCCATTTGTTTTATTCTCTTTACAATTTCAACCCAATACATTTTAAGTTTTATATTTTACACATGAGCGAGAATTTTAAGGAAGTTCTTTAATTTTAAGGAAGTTCGTCAATTTCACCGCATGAGTCATCCATACCCTGAATGATTTATACGGAAACAACCCGGTCCAGAAAACGGATCATCCGGCTTTCTCTTTTTCTGCCACACAGGTTGTGGCCGGTCTGCTGCCAGGTAAGAAACAATGTCCGAACTTATTGGTAATACAATTAAGAGAACACGGATATCTTAAAAGAAGTAAAGGATTACAGGCAATAAAATAACGCCCATTGCATGGGATTTCCTTACTTTCATAAAAGACGGGAGCATGCCTATGGGGGTAGAAATTACAAAGAGGAAGAGCCCGAAAAACCCTGTAAAAAGAAAGACCGTTATTGCAAGCCCTGCAAGGACACCGGCACAGAGTTTTGTGTAGTCAAGTTTTTGAAGCATATGGTGGGCGTTATTCCCTATCCAGACTGTGGAAAAATACGAAAACAGGGAGGTAAGGAGGATAGCGGTAAAAAAGAGCAGTATTACCTGAAAACCAAGTGACCCGATACCCAGGATTTCATTCACAGCAGCCATTGCACCGCTTCGGGTCTTTCCTATAACCAGGAGGGCTACCAGCCCGAAAATAGCATTTGAAGTATTTACTCCGGAAACCGAGACAATGAACTCCTTTGAGCTTTCAAGAGTTTGGCGATCTGCATAGGGGTCGGAAAAAAGAGAGGATTTTTGTCCTCCGGGCACAGGTTCGGAAGTTTCTTTATTTATGGACCTTCTGTCGAAGTCAGACCTTACAAAGAGCCCTGCCAGAAGGGCAGCAATAGCAGAAGAAACTCCGGGCAGCCAGGCTACAAGGGAACCTGCAGTGCTGCCAGTAAATACTCCTCTCAGGATCCTTTTTCGAGAAAGTTCAAATCTTGAGACGGATTCTTTGGGAATCTCGGAGCTTGTGAGAAGGCTTATAATGAGCTGGGATGCCCCGAAAAGTCCGCTGAGGAGAGGGAGGAGCACGGATGCCTGCCCAAGGCTTATGAAGGGAACCAGCAGGCTTTCTCTGGAAAATGCAAAAAGCCCAAGAGCTCCTGTGATCAAAAACAGGAAGAGGGCAAAAGCTTTGGACCTGTATTTTGCAAGTGGACCCTGCCCCTCTACTTCCTCGCCTTTCTCGCTCGCAAGCATGATAAATACAATCGTGAGCAGAACCCATGCCATATACTCTTGCAGGTAAGGGTAAATAGCTCCGAAGAAAAGAGAAAAAGGCAATACAAAGAGCATGGATGCAACCACCGAGCCTGCACTTCCGAGGGCAGAGAGACGTACCGCTTCTGCACCTGCGCCTTCAAGTAAAAGCCTGTGTCCCGGGAGGACTGCAAGCGCTGTGTCTCCGTCAGGTGCTCCTAAAAACACAGACGGGATAATGTCATGAAACGTATGTGAGACAGCGTTTGAGAGGATTATAAGGGCAATGTAAAAAGGGGCAATTCCTTTCTCAGCCAGAAAAGGCGCAAGAGCTACAAGCGCAAGTGCAAAATTATTTGTATGTATGCCAGGCAAAAGCCCTGAAAATATGCCAAGCAGATAGCCTGCAAGAACAGAACAAAGGAGCAAGAATAAAGAAACTTCTTCCACTCAGCAGGCACCCCAGAAAATAATCTCTTTAAAATCCAATCAACTTCTTAGAAGAGTTTATACACTTACTATTAATACTTAATCTTGCTACGGAATATATTTTGTTTCAGAGAATGTATATTTAAAGTCTGAAACGGTTTATTTGAAACTGATATACATATTCATACCGCGAAGAAATCAGAATAAATAAATTGTAAGAGAACAGAACTAATAAATAGAAAGAGATTGAACAGAGAATGAGAAACATAGAACATAAGAAAGAGATGAAAGAAGAAACCGAAAAAATAACTTAAGTAAACTTGATCAAAATTTCAATTTAAGATCAGAAATTTTGGATTTAATATTATAAATAGGTTTCCTTTATAATAATGCCCTTTTACTGGACGGATGGCTCTCCGGCGGAAGATATAAATAATAGGATTTGCCAGCGCAAACAATTTTAGTTTACCGATGCGATCAGCCACTTGAAAATTTTGAAGGTGCTTTATTACATCAAAGAAAAAGAAAAATCATTTCCACTTATGTTTTATATCTAACAGTTATACTATAACATGTAGTTCTAAATGCTAATATTGAATGGGGTTCATGAGAGCATTTAGCAAAAAACAGCAGATCAGGACAAATGAGGTTCGCCATTCCTCAATCCTGTTATGCGCAACCCGGAACCCTGCCCGTATGAGGTGACGATCGAGGTTTTTTGCCATTCCTCAGTCGCCGACGCCGGGAGAGGTTTCACAGCCGGAAGCCGGATGGGGTTCGCCATTCCTCAACCGGCCCCCGCAGATATCAGAAGCAACGGAGAAGTGAGAGGCAAATCCCTCTCCAAAACTATTTTTACCTCTCACTTCACCCTGTTTTCTAAACTATCCCACTCTGTTTTCTAAACTATCCCACTCTGTTATTCTGACTGTGAAGTAAATCCTCTTTCTATTTCCAGATGTACGGCTTGCTCCGTAACCACATCCCATGATTTTTGCTTTCGGGCATTTCCTCACTCTTCAGCCTCGATCTTTCAATCTTTACATCTTTAGGTCAGTCTTCTTTTTGTTTTCTTTTATCTCCCTCTCTGATTACCTCTGCCTCTCCTGACTCTCCCCTGCCTGGATGATCCTCTATAATATCACTACCTCTCCCAGGCAGTTTCTCTTTTTTGTCACTTCCCCTTCCCAGTTGATTATGCCTCTTCTCATCCCCTCTTTTCGGTCTTTTTGCTTTATTCCCAGGATTTTTCCGATCTATTTTTTGTTCTATGATATTTTCTCTTACTCAAAAGAACTTATCCGGCTTCGATTCATGCCGCTGTTCCAGAGAGTGCTTCTCTTTACCTGAAAGAATCTCTTTTTTCAGCTGCTTTCACCTTTTTGCCTGTTTTTTGGACCCTTGCCGGGGAACATCAATAAGGAAAAATTCTGCAGGCGTGCCGGAAGAAACAGCTTCCATATGGATAGCCTGTTCCAGGTCAATGCGAGCCTGATCTCCCTGTCCTATCCTCTGGCCATTGACAGAGAGCTCACCGGCTGAAATGTAAATAAAAATGCAGCGTTTCTCCTGTGAATTAAAGTGGATAATGTTCCCCTTTTCGAGACAGGATCGGAAAATTGTTGCATCGGCATTTATCTTCAGGGCGTGCTCAAAACCCTGACCTGAAGCAAGGGGAAGTAACTGGTTTTTCCACTCCGATTCCTCGAATTTTTTCTGCGAGTATGCAGGCTCAAGGCGGCTTCCTGAGGGTAAAATCCAGATCTTGTAAAAATGTAGAGGTTCCTTTCCTGTGTTCAGCTCAGAATGCTGTATTCCGGTACCTGCGGTAATGCACTGCACCTCTCCTTTCCCAAGGACTCCTTTATTCCCCATATTGTCTTCATGCGTTATCTCCCCTTCAAGCACAACCGATATAATTTCCATCTCGGAGTGCGGGTGAGTTGAAAAACCTTTGCCTTGCTGCACAGTGTCATCATTAAAAACGCGCAGGCTTCCGAACCGGACATTATCCGGATCATAATAATTTGAAAAAGAAAAAAGCATGTAACTCTTCAGCCATCCGGAATCCTCAAGATGCCTGGTTTCTGCCGGAATGATTCTTATTATAAAGAAGCCCCCTTTCCTATTTCCCCTGTAATTATTTGAATACTGAGTAATAAGTAAGGTTTGATTGCTGAAAAGGATATACCTTTTGGAAACATAGTTTAGGAATTAAGTTGATGAAGCTTTCTGAGGCAGATAAAAAATACTCAGGCTTCTCCAAAAGGCACGTAAAAAACCATATATACGAGGTGTCCCTTTCCTAAAGCAGCCTGTCACAATTAAAATTCTTCATGTCAACGAAAAATTATTTAAAATGCTCCTAAATATCTCTAAATACTCTTAAATCCCCCTAAATATTCTTAAATCTCCCTAAATCCCCCTAAATCTCCCTAAATACTCTTAAATCTCTCTAAATCCCTCTAAATACTTTTAAATCTCTCTAAATCCCTCTAAATACATGCGACTACTTATAAATGTGCCCTGTACATATGTATTTCCCGTTTTTTCCAGATTATTCATAAGTAGAAAAAAAGGATTTCAAAAGGATTTCAAATGACAATTAAATGTAAAAAATGTAACCATGAAGCTGTTATTTTTCAAAAATACTCCGGTATGCATCTCTGCAAAAGACATTTTATAGAGGACGTTGAAAGGAAAATCAAGCTGACAATCCGGAAAGAGTACAACATCAAGAAAAATGATGTAATAGCCGTTGCTCTGAGCGGGGGAAAGGACAGCTCAGTTGCTCTCTATATAATGCATAAGATTCTGGGGGATAGGCCTGATATTCAGATTGTGGCAGTTTCAGTCGACGAGGGCATACACGGATATCGTCCCCACTCCCTTGAACTTGCAAAGCAGCTTACAGAAACGCTCGGAGTCCGGCACATCATAAAGTCTTTTAAAGACGAACATGGGGTTACAATGGACGAACTGGCTGTAATGGATCGGGAAAAAGGTACATGCAGCTACTGTGGAGTTCTCAGGAAAAGCGTCCTTAACAGGGCAGCGCTTGAAATAGGGGCAACGAAACTGGTAACAGGGCACAACCTGGACGATGAAGCCCAGACCATTCTCCTCAACCACTTCAGGGGAGATATGGAACGAATGGTCAGGCTTGCTCCTTCTGCAGCAATCGAAGGGCTCGTAATGAGGGCAAAACCCCTGCGGAATATTCCTGAAAAGGAAGTGGCACTCTATGCCCTGATAAACTCCCTGCCTGTGGATTTCAGCGAGTGCCCGTATGCAGGAGAAGCCCTTCGAGGGGAAATCAGGGAACTGTTAAACAGCTTTGAGAAAAACCATCCCGGCACCAAGTATTCCCTTCTCCGCGGCTTTGACAAACTCGTAGGAGCCCTTGCAAAGGAGCTCCCTCCTGCAAAAATCGATAAGTGCAGGATCTGCGGGGATACCTGCACCGAAGATCTCTGCCAGGCGTGTAAACTGCTCGGCAGGACCTGAATAAAAGCAGAAAAGAAAAGAAAGCAGAAAAGAACGCAGAAAAGAAAGCAGAAAATATAGGCAGCAGAATAAATAAAAAAGAAAATAGGAGAGAAAAAAATCGAAAAAAGTGTGGATTTCAGGAGCCTTTTAGAACCCATCCGGATCGGAAAGCAGGTCATAATGATTATAAAGCTCCCTTTCCTCCCCGGCCAGGTAAAGGCGTGTCCACAGGACAGCAGTAAGCGGCTGCAGTACGAGCAGTGGGATGATATATGTAATTCCTGAGATCAGAGTGTTTTCCGAACCCAGAAGCTCCCCGACAAGACCATTGGCTAAAGCCAGCCCGACGGTAATTATCCAGATTAAGAAAACATCGAGTTTATTCTTCTTGAAAAACCTGTATCCTGTTTTTAGAGCGTCAAGAGGATCAAGTTCGTCGATCACGAGGGCGTAAGGGGCAAGGGAAAGTACGATATTTATGGTCAGGCTATAGATTCCCCAGACAAGTATTCCTATCGCGAGTGCTCCCATACCTTCCACAACTGCTTCCGGATTCATTATCAGACCGCTCAGGTCCCCGATTGTAAGGGCTCCAGGCACTATGAATACAATGCCCGCAAGAAGCATCAGGGTGACCAGCAGGCTTGTGAGGAAAAGCCTGAAAGCGTTTTTCGAACCGGACCTGAACATATCGGATAGTACGGTATCTCCGGTCTCAGAAGCCTTTTTTGCCATCCCGATTGCCCCTGCTGTGAAAAATGCCTGTAAGAACATGCCAAGCAGGGAAAAAACGATAATTGCCAGCACCGAGACTGCCATGTTGTCCCTAAATCCTTCCCAGAGCATTTTATAAAGTTCTGCGGGAGGGAGAGTAGAAGGGTCAGCTATGCTTCCTGTGCTTGAGGCAAAGAGCAGGAAACCCATTAAACCAAAGAAAAAGACATAAACAATTAAACTAACAAAAAAATTAAGGATAAATGGAATACAAATGTTTAAATTCCTGGTCCAGGTCTTGAAGCCTCTATTAAGTGTTGTTCCAAAATCTTCATGCATGTGAAATGACCTTCCGCTTATAAAGGCAGTGTTCCTGCCTGCCTCCTGGAATTCCGCTTTTACTTATTGTAAAAATCGGGCTGGTATGAAGGCTTACAGATACCATTTTCGGATACATATGCAGAAGATAAATATATAATCTCTTATTCAGGAAAAAACTAAATAAACAAACGCAGTAAGTGATTATATGAAAAAACTGGAATATTACGAAATTTCACCTGTCCACGGAAAATCCGAAACAAGCGACACCATGGATGAAGTTGTTGTCGTTGGCCACTGTCTGCTTAACCCCCTTGCAAGGATCAAAGGCGTAAAACCGGCTACCCCTGTTGACGCAAAAGGAATGAACGTGATCCAGCTCCCCTGCCCCGAAGCCATGTACTTCGGAATGAGGCGCCGGGAAATCACGAAAGACCAGCTCGAACACCCCTCCTACAGGCGCTTCTGCCGGAAAATCTTCACTCCCCTTGCCGATCTCCTCGAAGACCTCGCAACAAACGGCACAAACGTCAGGATAATCGGCATCCCGAAAAGCCCCTCCTGCGCCGTGGAAATCACAAGCGTCGGCGGCGAGCCCGGAAAAGTAAAAGAATTCCACCACAGCCACGCCCCGGGACCGGGTGTGTTTATGGAAGAGATTATAAAAGAACTTGAAAAGCGCAATGTAAAGTTTGAGATAGAGGATGCCCACCAGTAAAGAAATTAAGTGAAAATGTCAGCATAAAAATAAGAATCCATTTTTTACTTCATTCAGCCAGAACCACCGGAGTGAATAGGCTCGAAAAACCCCGGGCACTCACCGGTCGTCGAAGGCGACCGGCTTTCTCAAAAAAACATGACAAAGACGTAATAAAGGGCAAAGCTGCGCAAAGCACGGGAAATGAACAGTGTGAGATGCTGGCCAGGTTATTTCAGCAAGAAAAAACATATCAACAACGGTTAACTGGGATTTTATTACAATTTCACTTTTTCCATCGCAGATCCGATCATATTCTCAAGATCTTCAACCGTATTAATATTCGCAAAAGTCCTCAATTCAGGATCAAATTCCCGAATTTCCGAAACCTCAACAAAAACAACATCCTGCATTTCAAAAACCGGCGCAAGCACTGAATGTTTACCTCTTTCAAAGGCTTTTTTGATTTCAGGAATCAGTTTTCTGGAATAAACTGCATGCAGAGGCTCATACATTCTCTCCTCCTCCCACTTCGGGAGAGCAGCATCATTACCTTCTGCTTTTTCAAACAGCAGGTCTACAACCCTTACATTTACAAAGGGCATATCTCCGGCGCAGACAAAAGAGTACTCTGACCATGATTCAAGCAGCCCTGCCCGGATGCCTTCAAGGGGACCGGCATCCTCTTTGGAATCAAAACAGAAACGGATTTCACGGGAAGGGAATTTTTCAAGCACAGGGAGGAGTTTTTCTTTCTGAGCACTGTCTCGGACCGAGAGGATTACCTCGTCCACAACCCGGAAGAGGTTTTCAAGCAGGCGTTCGAGGATGGTTTTTCCTTCAAATTCGAGGAGGGCTTTTTCGACCATACCCATCCGGCGTCCCCTTCCGCCTGCAAGGACGATTGCACTTCTGGTTTTTGTTCTCCCCGGTTTAAGTTCTGTTTTTCCGCTCATTCAATTTCCGTCCCGGTTTTTGTTGCTCTTAGCTTCTCGTTTTTAATCGGCTCTTCTTTTCTTCTTCTTTTTTCTGCTTTTTCTTTTTTTATATATTTTTTGCATTCAGGCGTGTTCCCGGTCGTGGACCCAGAACTCTTCTTTTTCTGTGAACTCTTTTTTCCAGATCGGAGCTTCGGCTTTTACCCGCTCGATGGCTTCGCTGAGGGCCGGGAAAAGTTCGGTCCTGTGGGCGGATGCGATCACGATGTAGACTATGTCTTCTCCGGCTTCGATGACGCCGGTTTTGTGGTGGATCAGGACTTCGAGGATGCCTTCTTTTTGCTTTATTTCATCACGGATTTTGTCCAGGGCCTTTGAGGCTTCGGGTTCGTATTTCTCAAACTCGAGCCGGGCTGTCTTCTCCTCTCCTGCAAGCTCGCGGACGATGCCGGTAAATGTGCCGATTGCTCCTGCTTTCCGGATGGACGGATTTTTCCTGGCTTTCTTGATAAGCGCGTCCAGGGTGTAGCGGTCAGGCTGGGCAAGGGCCATTCCGACCAGAGAGGCTCTAAGTTCCTCATGAATATCGGAGTTTTCCGGAAGTCTCATAACGACGTTGGAGACGCCTTCAAGGTCGCCAAGTATGAATTTAGGGAGATTGCTTTCCTTAAACCCTTCCACAACCGCAAAATCAAGCCCCCGGTCGCAGAGCATATCAAGGGCATCTTCAAGGTCGGAGTCTCTGGAAAAACTGACAAGTTCAGAGCCTGTAATTCCTATTACCGTGTCAGCCCCAGCATCAAAGTGTCTGCCAGTATCGGTTTCCCCGGGGTTGAGGCGCTGTTCTCCCATGTGCTTTACAGTACCTACTGCCCCAAACCCGGAAAGTTCCCGGACCAGGGCTGAAACAAGGGCTGTCTTACCCGATTTCTTATACCCTACAACAGAAATGACCTTCATCAAAGAGCCTTATGGACTTACCGGTATAAGTAAGGGTCGGCATCTTTTCACCGTATCGGTTTAAAAATAACCATTTGAATGTCGAGAGATTATTCACGCGCTCCCAATTACTAATACACATTTGTTTTTTTAGACAAACTGGCCTATATCCGAAAAGATTCAAATATTAAAACGGTCAATAATAACTGTTACTAATATAACTTACTGTCAGCCCGAACAGTTACTGCCCATAAGGGCACAGTTTAATGCTCTGCACAGTTTAATGCTCTGCACAGTTTAGTGCTCTGCACAGTTTAGTCGTTCTGTATACAGCAGGAGTGCCAGTAATGAGTACCTGTTCGGTCAGGATGGAAGAGGGGGGATGGAATATGGAAGTTACAAAAATAAGGATTCATGACATTCCTGAGGAAGAGCGTCCCAGGGAGCGGCTCATTAAGAACGGGCCGGAGTCCCTTTCAAACGCCGAACTGCTGGGGATAGTCCTGAGGACAGGGTCAAGGGAAGAGAATGTTGTCAGCCTGTGCAACCGGATATTATCGGAATACAGCATCAAACAACTCAGCCTTGCAAATGTTTCAAAGCTTACACAGGTCAATGGGATTGGAAAAGCAAAGGCTACCCAGATAGCTGCAGTTTTCGAACTTGCAAGGCGGCTTGAGACTTTTGTGGAAGAGCCAAAAAGGAAAATTGGTTCTCCAAAGGACGTCTATACCCTGATGTATCCCAAAATGCGCGAACAAAAAAAAGAAAAATTTATAACACTGTATCTTGATACAAAAAACCAGATCCTTAAAGAAGAAGTAGTATCCATAGGCAGCCTGAACGCCAGCATCGTGCACCCGCGTGAGGTTTTTAAGTTGGCTCTTCTTGAATCTTCAGCATCGGTGATCATGGTCCATAACCATCCCTCAGGAGACCCCAGCCCGAGCAGGGAGGACATAATGGTTACTGAAAAACTTGTTGAAGGAGGAAAGCTCCTTGGGATCGACATCCTTGACCACATAATCATAGGAGACGGCAGGTACGTGAGCCTCAAAGATGAGGGCTTTGTAAGGTAAAAACAAAAAACAATGTGTCATTACAGATGATTTTTTTTAATGAGTTTTTTGCAAAAATGGCGGTTTCAGATGGAATTATTCCTGGTTTTCCAGTATTATTCTGCTGGTGTTGCCTCTCAAATGAAAGCCTTAATTGACCGGGCCAATATGGTGCTGGCAGGAAATTATTGAAAAATTCATTGTAGTTGAGATTATACAGTTAGATACTTGTATTGTTAGATGTTTATATTCGACTCCGGTTTACCCGGCAAACATCTATCTTATTCAACTTGCTAAACCTACGATACCTATATATATCTACAGGAAATGGGCATTTCGATCAAACAAATTAATCCTCCCACTTTCTATCCCCCGTAAAAAGGAGGTCTTCGGCATTACAAAACATATAAACGCCTGTGCACTGGATAACAGACAGACTGAGGAAATTACTCTAGACGACCCCTATACTGTGCCTTACCGGGGCATTTATGCGGTCTGTGACGCGAAAAACGAGTATGCGGAGATAATTGAACACTCCAACTGCTATAGCGGGGCAGCCTGGTCCCTTTACCATTATGCAAAAGCTCCTCTTATCCTGAAAGCCCGTTCAACGGGAAATATGATCCGCTATTTTATGAAAACCGGGACCTCAAAACTCGAACTCAAACCCTCGGTTGCAGCCGCAGGCATAGAATCCGTGATCGTGCAGGGGGACGAAGTGGAGATCACTTATGCAGGGCTGGGAGGCGGAGGTGTTGGTGCAACCCGCTGCAGAGCGCTTGCAGACGGAGTTCTGAGCTACAGGATTTCCGAATCCGGAGGAGAGCGCTGTGCTAAGGGGGCAGTTGTGGTTCCCCGCAGGGACCGCGTCCTTATAGGCATAGATGACACCGATTCAAAGGATATCGGAGCCACCTGGACCCTGACCCACAACATCGCAAAGGAACTGGACTGCCAGGAAGCCGTTTACCTATCCCATGCCCTTGTCCAGCTCTTCCCTGTCCCGGAAAAGACCCAGAACTGCATGTCAACGGTCCTGGAATTCGGCTGTGTGGACGAAAAAGCGAAGTCAAAGCTCGTAGACTCTTTTAAAAAAGCCCTTGAAAAATACAGCGCGTCCAGAGAAACAGGGCTTGTAGTACTATCTGATTTTTATGCAAAAGGGCTTTATTCATACAGCAACCGCTGCCGGACCGAAAGGGTCTCGAAGGCAGACACCCTGCGCTGCGCTGAAGAAAATAATGTGGAAGTCCTGCTTGACGGCAACGGGGTAATAGGTGCTCTTGCCTCCCTGCCCTGGTTCGGAAGACCCGAAGAATCTATTGTCCCTGGAACCGAGATAAAGCCAATGAGCCTGGAAAAAACTAATTAAAAACTAATTAAAAACTGATTAAACGGTACCGGAATCTACCGAAACTCCTATAATTCCCGGACGGGGGGCCAACTTGAAAGAAGAAGCAGCACTATGTAACGGGTTTGAAGCCCTTTATCTTGCAGCCATTGACAGTGATGTTACACTTATAACAGGAGTCCCCGGATATCCTGTTACCTCCCTGATGGAACTTTTTTTGAAAACAGATAACCCATCAACCAACGCACACAGTCCAACTTATAGAGCCAGATGGCTTACAAACGAGAAAGTTGCGCTGGAAATAGCACTCGGAGCGTCGGTTTCAGGCAAAAGGGCTCTTGTGCTTGTAAAACACGTTGGGATGAATCTGCTTTCCGACCCCCTTATAACCTCGGTTACGCACACTATAGGCGCAGGTCTGGTAATCATTGCAGGAGACGACCCGGGTGTAAAAGGTTCTCAGAATGAGCAGGACTCCCGCTGGTATGGCAGGATAGCTGAAGTTGCAGTATTTGATCCAGTTGATCCTTATGCTGCGTACAGAACTCTCAGAAGGGCTTACGAACTTTCTGAAGAAACCCGTGTTCCGGTAATTCTAAGGGTAACCGCAGGTCTGGAGAAGAGTAAAGGAAAAGTCCGGCGCCTTCCTGCGTCTTCAACTGTCCACCCCGGGTTTGACCGTTCTATCTGGGGACTCCGGATGGTGGAAAAACACCAGCATTTCCATTCTAAAGTTTATCCGGTACTTGAAGCAGAAGCCGAAAAGACTGACCTTAACGAAATTAAAGAAGGAACTCAAGAGATCGAAGCGGAAGCACAGACTTCTGAACAGAAAGGAGTCGAACGGATTAAAGGAGTCGAACAGATTAAAGGAGTCGAATGGATTGGAATTATCTCCTCGGGTTTTGCGGCTTCAATTGTGGAAGATACGCTGAAAAAATCAGGCTGCTATCCCGGAGTTTCTCATCTTGTCCTCAACCTTGTAAATCCCCTTCCTCTGCAGAAAATCGGAAATTTCCTTAAAAATAACCGGAGAGTACTGGTAGCTGAAGAGTCAGAACCCTTCATAGAAGAGCAGATCCGGATTTCAGGCAATGTCTGCGGCAAAAAGACGGGACACCTCCCATACGGGCAAATAATGCCTGAAGATATCAAGTTTGCCCTTGAGCATATCGAAGAAGAAAAGGTTTCAAGACCTGCGGATTTCAAACTTATTGAATCCAGAAAGAAAGGCAGGGCTTCAATCTGCGAAGACTGCCCCTATCTCCCTCTCTACAATTTCCTCCGCATACCTGACATTCAGATCGCCGGAGACATGGGATGTTCTGTTAGGAGCGCACCTGATCCCCTTGCTGCAGTTGATGTCAGCTTTGCCCTGGGCTCGGCAATCTCGGTTGCTTGCGGCTTTGAGAAAAAAGGCATAGCCGTAATCGGAGACTTTGCCCTTGCGCATTCCGGCATCCTCGGGCTCTTAAATGCCGCAAGTGAAGGTTATGAAGTGCTTGTGCTTGTGCTCCAGAACGAAGTCGCAGCCATGACCGGAGGGCAGAAAGTCCCTGAACTCAGGAAAGTGGTAGAAGCGATAGTGCCTGATGTGTCTTTTTTTGATTTAGATGGAGAAGAAGGAATAGAAGACGGAGACGGAGAAAAAGAAAGCAAAAGTAATACCAGGCAGGAGACCGGAAAGGAGACAGTAAAGGAGATAGGAAAGGAGATGGGAAAGGAGATGGGAAAGGAAGGAGAAAAGCTGACTCCCGGTTCAGAACTTTCGGACCTGATCCTGGAAAAACTCGCCCTTCCGGGAATTTCAGTTATTTTTATAAAAGGCCGGTGCAGAAAATATTGAGGCATCGGGCTCTTTAATTTTAACTTGCTTTAACTTTTGATGTATCTGAATCGGTTAATAGATTCAGATACCGATTTTTCTGCCGGTTTTACTTTGCAGCTTTTCTCTTCTTTGGCATTAAAGCACTTTCAACTTATTTAATAATCGGTGCCTGTTATTCAAAGAATTCATGTGTGTTTTTTTGTTTCTTCTTTTTTCGTTTCTTCTTCTTTTTTCGTAAGACCGCTCTCCTTCGTCGAGCGTGACAAAAACGACTCAAAACAGCGAATGATGCTTTATAGGTCAGAAAGCTCTCTAAATTAGTCCTCTTGAGCAAAGCTCACTGATATAACCAGAAATTAGTCTGCTTGAGCGAAGCGAAACAGACCTCGTGCTCCCGAAGCGAAACTCGGGAAGCGAAACTCGGAAAGCGAAACTCGGGAAGCGAAACTCGGGTAGCTCAACGTTTGAGCGAATATACTTCGACCATGTGGTGCGGGTAGTATCGCATTTTTGCTTCTCTGAGGCCGCCGACGCCGAGGTCGCTCTCCCTGTTGATGTACTCCACCTCGCCAGCAAGAACCGCTGCAGTTTCCTCATTGATAGCCTTATAGATCCCTTCGCAGTCTGGCAGCCCTTTCTCGAAATGGATGAGCGCCGTATCCGCGTTGAGACGCTCAAAGAGGGAGATGGCGCCGATTTCTGAATCGACCCGGATCAAAAGGCCCCTCAGGGGAAGTTCGGAGAAATGCTCTACTGCATAGAGGGCTGCCTCTATTTCGTTGGCAAGGACGATATTTTTCTTGCACCCCTTCCACTCACACCACTTTTTCAGGAATTCCATCACCTCTTCCAGGTTTTGGGATGTTATCGGCTCGACAGTGTTCAGGCAATTTTTCCGGAACCTGTTGAGATGGCTGCGGATTTTGAGGTATTTCTTTCCCGGGAGTTCAGCAAGGTCGGCAGCTCTGTACACATACTCGAAGTTGTTCCGGTCCGGCACCAGCACAAGCCCGGGGTCAAGCTCCTGTATCCACCTCGCAGTATCCGGATCGATGAGCACGAGGGGAGTATCGTCGCTCACATCCAGTGCCAGCCGTATAAGCGCACGCATAAGAGCAGGGTCCCGGGGGCCGATCGGCGGGTGGAACCGGGTAACTCCTTCGGTGGTGCACGAAATAATCACATTTCCGTTCACGTACGTGTACCTGTACGGTGTAAAATGGTTCCAGCAGACCATATTCGTGAACGTGTTGCCGCTATGGGTTTGCGGGTAAAGCGCGTAATGACGCTCGAAAAATCCCCTGTCGGCAAGAGTGACCGGTTTGAAATCTTCTTGACAAAGCATTTTAAACAAGACTCTGATTTGGCTTTAAATTTATTTGAATTGACAAAAACCATGTACGGCCAGTTAATTAATCTCCAAATAATCAAATTTTGCTAAATAATCGTTTATCCATTAGAATTTAAATGGATGAGGCTTGCTTCTATATTTACACTTACTTCTACAAATTACATTAAAATACTATCTTCAATCTAACAGGACTTACGGCCCCTGAATAGTGAAATCGAGTACATGAACCGCTTCAAACTTATTAGTATTATGTTAACTTATCAATTTAAAAAAAGTACTAAAATGGAAGGAATAAAAATGGCTGAAACTGAGATAAAACCCGGTTTGAATATCCGCACTGCACAAAAAGAGGACGCCTCTCTAATTCTTGAATTCATCAAAGGGATTGCCGAGTTCGAAAATCTCTCCTACCTTGTCACAGCCACCGAAGAGACCCTGACAGAGTCCCTGTTCGGGGAAAGGCCCTATGCCGAAGTTTTCTTTGCCGAACTCGATGGGGTGCCTGCGGGTTTTACGGTCTTTTTCCACAACTTCTCCACCTTTGTAGGAAAGCAGGGGCTCTATATTGAAGATATTTTTGTGAAACCCGAGTTCCGGGGAAAAGGAATCGGAAAAGCAATGTTTCTGCACTGCGTAAAGCTTGCAAAAGAAAGGAACTGCGGGAGAATGGAGTGGACAGTGCTTGACTGGAACCCTGCAAGGGAGTTCTACGAATACTTTGGGGCCGGGCCTGTTGACGGCTGGCACATTTACAGGATGGGTGCGGAAAAATTCGAAGATGCGCTTGAAAAATAAGCTTGAGAGAGTTGACTTACTCTCCTCTCCACCCCTTTGATGCCCAGCTCTTGAAATATGACCCCCTTCCCTGATTACGCATCAGGGGGTTCAGGTCGTGTCTTCTTGCTGGATAAAAGAGTGGTGTTCCAGGCGGTAGATTCTTTTTTCAAGGTTCTCTATTTGAGTCAGGATTTCTTCTCCTGCGGCTCCTTTCCCCAGTGCCGCAGCTTCAACCCCTTTCCCTCCCGATTTTTCAGCAAGTTCCTGGGCCATCTGCATGTACTTTTCTGCCTTCATGACCGGGAAGGTCTCGAACCTGCAGAGCCCTATAAATGGAAGGTTTGCAGCCGCATAAGCCTTCTCGCCGTCAGCCTCATAAATCAGGAACATGCGGTAGCCTGTAAGGTCTACCCACTCGTCGATTACTTTCAAGCCCTTCGGGTATTCGTAGTTCATGTAGCAGTTCTTGACCTTTTCAGAGTCTTTCGGCTCCCAGGTTACGATATCCATCAATAACATTGTGCCTGACACCCCCTAGATTAAATATGGGTCCAAATCCTGTTCAATCTAACTTGAAGCGGATTCAAAAATATATTTAGCAAAGTTTAGTATTGTTTCTCTTCAAATGGGCATAAACTTTCAGGAAGAAATGTTCAGAAAAAAAGGTTCGGAAAAATACCTGAAATAGGATCTCTCCTGAAAAATCACGTAATTATCTGGAGAATTTCACCTTCCTGATCTAAAAGAAACTGGAGAATTCCACCTTCCTGATCTAAAAGATAATCTTTTATGATACGGAGGCAATCATATTTTACAGAATTTTCGGTACGTTGCCGACCTGTCTATGGGGGAAAATTGTATGCAAATAACTCCATTTTTTGTGAGGGGCATAGCACACAGTTCATATATTCTTGCAGGGAAGCAAAGCTGTGCGGTCATTGACCCGCAAAGGGATATGGATGTCTATATCAAAGAGGCAAAATCCAGGGGCCTGAAAATTACTCACATCCTGGAGACCCATCTGCACGCAGATTTTGTCTCCGGGCATATGGATCTTGCTGAGCTTACGGGAGCACCTATCTACGCCCCGAAAGCTGCTAACTGTGAGTTTGAACATGTAGGGCTCATTGAAGGGAATACTTTTGAAATCGAGGACACGATTGTAAGGATACTGGAAACGCCGGGGCATACCCCTGAACACATCTGCTATGTGGTTTCGGATACTTCCCGAGGTCCTGATCCGGCTGCTGTTTTTTGCGGGGATGCACTTTTTGTCGGGGATGTGGGCAGACCAGACCTTTTCCCCGGAAAAGCCAGGGAACTGGCTTCCATGCTTTACGACAGCCTGCACAAAAAACTGCTTTCCCTTCCCGACTCCTGTGAGGTCTATCCTGCACATGGGGAAGGCTCTCTCTGCGGAAGGGCTATGGGAGCCAAACGTTCGAGTACAATCGGATATGAACGCAAATACAACTATGCTCTCCGGATCCCTGATAGGGAAGGGTTCATAGAAAACCTTACAACAAATATGCCTCCCGCGCCGGACCATTTTAGCCGTTGCACCGAAGTCAACCGGAAAGGGCCCACAAAACTCAAAGAAATTCCGCCTCTCAGGGAGATCCCCCCGGGGGAGTTTTTCAAATTTGCCGGAAGGGAGGATACAGCAATTCTTGACACCCGCCATTACGAAAGTTTCGGAGGAGAGCATGTCCCCGGTTCCTGGTGTATCGACCTCCGGAGCAACTTTGCTACCTACGCAGGCTGGCTCCTGCCTCCGGATAAGCAGATCCTGCTCGTCTCAGATAGTGAGGAAAATGCAAGGAAATCTGCGGTCTGGCTGTGCAGGGTTGGGCTTGACAGTATTGTCGGTTTTCTGTCAGGGGAAATGTTTGCCTGGGTAACTGCCGGATTAAGGGCCGCCCATGTGCCACAGCTATCGATTCCTGAGCTCTATGAAGGGGTCCGAAGTAAAAACCCTCCTGTAATTTTAGATGTCAGGGTTCCTTCCGAGTATGAGAGTTTCCATATAGAACATGCAGTAAATATTCCGGTTCAGGAACTGAGGGAAAGGCACATGGAACTTGACCCTGAAGCCGAATATGCAGTAATTTGCAGCACAGGCCACAGGTCAGGTATGGGGTGCAGCATTCTCAAAAAACACGGATTTTCCAGGGTGAATAACACTGCAGGCGGAATGACCGGATACAACGCTGCGGGTTTCGGACCTGAGTGTCCGATGTGTGCTATTTCCTGGGCTGGAAAAGCAGGCCGGAAAGAGGCAGAGGTCTTCCAGAAAGTGAAGAATATATGAGCGTCATTTCCTTTATTAAGCCGCTCTTCCCGGTTCCTGTGGCGTCTGATGAAGAACTTTCTGAGACTTCCCTGCCGCGTATCCTGTAATTTTTGAGGGCAGGGCATCTGTTGAACTGTATAGCAAGTTAAAGGGCAAGCTCCTGAAAATAATAATTCATGGACTCCGGATTTTACCGGATGGTTTTAATTAATTCTCTCAATTGCGTTTTTTTCTTGTTTTTCCCCCTCAGGGAGGCTCACCGGAAGGTTTGAAGATCTCTTGATTCCGAATACTTCAGTCCTGTTTTTATTTCCTTTCCGATATTTACCTGTCACTTTTAGAATTAATATAAGGGGATGAAAATAAATAAAACTGTCTAATAATTAACGGGCGTGGTAGATAAATATTTATAATAAGTATAAGTAGTTTATAATGAGGTAAAAACAAAAAAGAACTTTATAGTGGGGGAAGACATAATGAAAATTAGAGTAGTTAGTTCCAGGGAAGAAATTTTTACACTTAACCCTAATGAGCGTGTTGTTCATCTTGCCTTCAGGCCTTCGAACAAGGACATCTTTGCACTGGTGGAAACCTGTCCGAAGATTGAGGTAATACAGCTTCCTAAATCTTACAGGCGCACAGTCTCAAAGTCCATAGAAATGTTCCTTGAGATGCAGAGAATCCAGCTTATCGAAGGAGATGTCTGGGGGCACAGGAAAGACATTAATGAATATTACAGTATCCCGTCCTCAGTGATTGAAAAGATAAGAGAACTGAAGATGGAGGGTACACCTGCTGAGAGAATCGAAGAAAAGGTTTCAAGGGAAAGCAAGCTGAACCCTGAAATGATTGCTTATATCCTGACCAAGGAAGCCCCTGCCTGAAAATCTTATCGGGACAGGATTTTCCTACAGGATTTTCCTACAGGATTTTCGTATCCTCTTCAATGCAGATAAGGTAATGTTGAAATATTCAAAATCTTTCAAGAACCCTTGTTTGCGATACAATCTCCAGCTTAAAACTTTAAGTTTAAGGACTCTGGAAGGTACCCTGACTTGAGATAATAGTGAACATCTATCTAGCGAAAGCTATCAGGTCAGGGGGACTCCTGGGAGACTCCATCAGTTTTTCCTGTAAATGTTTAATTTTCAAAAATCTTTTTTAGTAGTTTTTTATAGTTTTTCAGAATCCAGTTTAGACTTTTTGCTAATCAGAATCAAGTTTAAACTTTTTGCTAATGTTTAATCTAATTAATCCGGACTTATTAAAAGACTCTGCTTTTTTCCCAGGTAAGTTGGGCGAGGGAAGGTAATAACTTATATATTTTAGGCGGTTGTAATCTTTTTAGTCTTACCTGTAATTTTTTTTAGTTATTATAACACTAATAGGAGACTGAAGGGTGAAACTGGAACTTATAGAGCTGATTTTTCTTTCCGATAAGCGAAAAAAGTTATTGCTTTTTCTGAAAAGTGGACCCAAAAATATGGATGAAATTACGGAAGCCCTTCAGGCAACTTCCACTTCCATCCTTCCCCAGATTAAAAAATTAAAAGATATGTCCCTGGTCGTTCAGGAGGACAAAACCTATATTCTTTCTCTGATAGGAAAGGTTCTCGTTGAAAAAATGCAGCCCCTTGTCAGCACTATAGAACTTTTTGAAGATAACTTTGAGTACTGGTCGGAAAAGGACCTGCAGGGGACACCTTCTTCTTTTCGGAAGAGGCTGGGAGAACTTGGTAAATGTAAATTGATCCAGCCTGACATGGACCGCATGTTCGAACTCGACCCGGAAGTTGTGGAAAATCTGTCCAAGTCCAGCCATGTTCTTGAAGCCATAGCCTACTTTCATCAGCCTATGATTTATCTCTGCCAGGAGCTTGCAAAAAAGGGAGTTGAATTCTCTTTTCTAATGTCGGAGTCCGTTCTTCAGCGGTACTATACTGACTATATGGAGGACTTCCGAATTATGATGTCTCTTGATAATGTGAAATTTTTCCGGTATTCGGGAGAACTGAAGATTGCAAATCTTGCCGTTAGTGATAAGTTTTTCCTGATATCTCTTTTCCCGAAGAATCAGAAGCACTTTGAAAGAGAGAGCCTTATATGCTACGAACCCTCTTCCAGGCACCTGGGTACCGAACTTTTCAACGAGCTACTGCTGGATTCGACCCCTGTTACTGAAATTCCCCCGGAATAATTAAAACTCTGGCCATAAAAAGATACTGTACAGGACTACTTATACAAATACCTCTACTACTTATACAAATACCTCTACTACTTATACAAATACCTCTACTACTTATGCAAATACTTTATACCGAAAAACTCGGCATAGAAACATTGTAAATCCTTTCAAACAGGAGGTAGTATCATAATAGGTTTTTACGAACAGAGGGCAGCCTACGGTAAACAAATAAGATTGCTTAATTTTGCAGGTCTGTTGCTTATCCTGGTATTTTACATGTTTTCTCTCACAGGGCTTTTTGGCTTTGGTACTGATCCTGAGGAAAAGTACGCTCTGCCTCTTATCCTTCTCATTTACCTTGCTGCAATGTGGAGCTTTTTTGGCATGAGATTCCTGATAACTTCCGATAGCGTGGTTGCAGTTTTTCCACCATTCAGGTACAACATTCCCTTTTCAGATATCAGCTCTGTGGAGATCATGGACAAATTCCCCTGGTATATGGGGTGGGGCGTCAGAATACAGGGGCGCAGGCTAATTTTTGCGGGAAAACACGCAAAAGCTGTAGCAATCAGAAAAGATAATGGTTTTTTCAGGACTGTTGTACTGGTTTCTGAAAGCCCTGATGAATTCCGGAAACGAGTGGAAATGGCCATGAAATAATTCAGGCCACTCATTTTTTAACAGTCCAGGCTGGTTTATTTTATTGCTGCTTTTGTTACTCTGCCTTTTTGCTTTTATGCTTCAGTTTTTCTGCAATGTCAATTCCGAGCCGTTTGCATTCCTGCAGGTCCTTGTCTGTGGGCTTATGAAGGATCCGGAGTACGGGGTCCACAACACTCATTCCCATTTCCCGCATTTTTTCGGCTATCAATATGGGTGCTTCTCCGCTCCACCCGTAAGACCCGAAAGCAGCTCCGATCTTGCCCTGTGGGCTTGTGGAAACAAGGGTTTCATCCATGAACTTTTCCATGGGCAGCAGCATTTTGTAGTAAAATGTCGAAGAGCCAACTGCAATTGCTTCTGCTTCATTGAGTTCTTCGGGCTTTACATCATAGAAACTGACAACCTTTACATCCACATTCTTTGACTCAATCCCGTTCCCTATTGCCTCGGCCATAGCTTTTGTATTCCCTGAGGTACTGAGATAAACTACTATTGCTTTCAACCTGTATCCCCCTAGCGATCTAATAAAGTCTGATAAAGTCTGATAATGCAAACCCCGGAAAAATGAGAGCAAAAACCGGCAGTTGCGTATCTAAAGCTCAGAGCTTGAAGGCGTAACCCTGGGGCTTTCCTCGCTCCCCAATCCAGCATTATTTATAAAAATTATTTTAAATAAGGGTTTCGTCGTCCTGATATAGTTCGAGCTTCAGATTGGTTGCCTTTATAAAAGGTCTGCCTCTATGCGGATAGGGGCTATATGGGTAACTACCTGGAGGGCAACGCTCTCGAGAAAATCGCGGACGTTCTGGGGAATCGTGTCCACAGTATGGGAAGCAAAGTTCAGGCTGCCTATTATCTCTCCCCTGTGCTTCATAGGGATTACTGCAACTGTAGTGATCTTTTCTTTCCTTAGCAGATCTGCCATCTCTTCAGCAAAAAAGTCCAGTTTATAAATGGGTTTCTCGGTCCAGACCTGCTTTGCTTCCGGGGAGTCTGCCCTGTATGCAGAAACACTTTTCACAAATTCGGAGGAGAGCCCTCTGTGCGCCACCAGGTTAATCTGGTCCAGAAGCTCGTCTTTCAGGTATATGCCTCCGGCATCGATCTCTTTTATTTTCAGGCAGGCATCAAGGATACGGGAAAGCATGGTCTGGAGGTTCCAGGTGTTACTCAGGTACATCCCGAGTTCTCGCTGAATCTCGAGCATTTCCTGTGCTTCTTTTCTTTCGGTAACATCAACAATTATTCCTTGAAAGTGAACCGGGATACCTTCCTTATTTCGCTTGATATACGTTCTCTCTTCAACCCAGCGAATATTGCCATCTGCGGTGAAAATTCTATACTCCATCTCAAAAGAGTCACACCCTTCTCGAATTGAGTGTGCAAGGTTTTCAGAGACCGAATTGATGTCCTCTTTATGAATTATGTCTCCGTAAAGGATTCTACCCGATGTGAAGTCTTCTACAGTATATCCAAACTGCATTACATTTTCTGAAACGAACTCTACAGGCCAGTTTTCCACAGTTTTCCACAGGAAAGCTACTGCTGAGCTTTTGTTGATTATCGTTTTCAGCAATTTCTGCATTTCGAGAGATTTTCTCAGGGCTTCTTCAACTTTTTTCCGGGGGGTTATGTCCAGCACTATCCCCTGAAAACCGGTTACGTTTCCATCTCCTTCTCTCTGGATAAAAGTCCTTTCGTTTACCCAGCGCAGGTCTCCGGCTTTTGTAAAAATCCTGTATTCTGAATTAAAGCTTACTTCCCCTTTCTGGATGTGTCTTTCGAGTTCTTCTTCAACCTTTTTCAGGTCATCGGGATGTATTATCTTTCCGTACAGGATTTTCTGTGATAGAAAATCGTCAACTGTATATCCAAACTGTATCACATTCTCCGAGACAAAAGCTGCAGGCCAGTAGTTTTCATCCCTCCACAGAAAGACCACTGCCGGGCTGTTGTTGATTATTGTTTTCAACAGTTTCTGAATCTTAAGGACTTTTTCCAGTTTTTCTTCACTTCTCTTCCGCTCGGTGATGTCGAGAACCACTCCCTGAAAGTGAGTTACCTCTCCTTCCGGGTTTCTCTGGATGAAGGTCCTTTCGTTTACCCAGCGCAGGTCTCCGGCTTTTGTAATAATCCTGTATTCCATATTGAAATCCGGAGCTCCACTCCGTATTCTTTTTTCAAGCTCCTCTTCAACTTTTCCAAGGTCATCAGGGTGTATAATATCCCCGTACAGTACCCTGCCCGAGATAAAATCCTCTACCGTATATCCAAAGTTCCCCACATTTTCGGAAACAAATTCCGCAGGCCACTTTTCTTCGTTTTTCCAGAGAAATACCACTGCCGGGCTGTTATTGATTATAGTTTTCAGGGCTTCCTCTCTTTCCAGAGCTGCATGAAGAGCTTTTCCCCTTTCGCCATTTGCAGCATCTGCTACATGGGGATAAGTATCTGGTTCTTCTCTGTTTTCAGAAGTCTCGCTGTCCATTATCTTCTAACCGCCTGCACAGGGATGTTTTCAATAGCTTCTTCCGGGATAATGCGTTGGAAACTGTCGGTATGCCTGATCGCAAATTCTTCTGCATTCTAATTTACCGATCTGTTGATTAGCCGTCGACAAGTTTGCCTGTAATTTTCTGTCCGCTTTCTATTGTATAATTGTGTTTTTATCGAATATCAGTTTTTTTGATCCCGGAATCTCTTTTTCCAGTTTAGCTGCACTCTGTAAAGTTGAAAACTATTTATTCATAAATCTCCGGGCTCTCTCAAAACTGTCTCTGCCAGCCATATTCGTTTTTGAAAAACAATAGTAATCTATATATAGTATTTTAACGGTAATAAGATTCCGTATTCCGCGTTTGTAATAAGTGCCTGCCAGCCAGAAGACCTCCATCTCCACACCACCAAAAATGACAGGCTGGAGAAAACTGTGAACCCGCATGATCTGTCATGAACCCTTCACGAACCCCTACAGAAGAATAGTAGCATCCAATCCGGATGTCAACCGACCAAACATAAAGCTAAAACGGGTTTCAGGAAACCACGCACAGTACAGTAAAGACCCACGAATACGGAATACCTAAAATGGCAAAACTAAATGGCTAAAATCAAAAATAGCTAAAATCTAAAAAAGGCTAGAGTGGCAAAATAGTCCAAAAAACATAAAACCTCCATAAAAGGATCTGCGGTACGGTTTTGAGGGAAGCCTTACTGCGATTCCTTTGCTTCTCAAACTCTTTTGTCCGATTAGCTTACTTATTTCTGTTCTTCTTATTCCTATCTCTTTACTCTGGCTCTTTTACTTCAGCTCTGCTTTACCCTGTGCCGAAATAAAACTCTGAATTTTTAACGAAAAGAAAAAGGAAGGGGGAAGGGTAAAAGGAAGGGGGAAAGGAAAAAGGAAACAGAAAGGAAAAAGGATGTATAAGTGAGATAAAGAATTAGTGAGATAAAGAATTAGTGAGAAAAAGAATTAGTGAGAAAAAGAATTAGTGAGAAAAAGAATTAGTGAGAAAAAGAATTAGTGAGAAAAAGAATTAGTGAGATAAAGAATTAGTGAGATAAAGAATTAGTGAGAAAAATAATCTGGTGAACGGGTGCGACCCTGTTGTAGTTAAATTTTTTGTGGTGTGTTGCTTGGATGTGATCTTGTAGATGTAGTCCAGGGCAGGTCCGTTCACTATGCTAAATTCAAAATCTCTGACTGGTTATATAAATATTTGGATACTATTATATTAAATTGCCTTTTTGTGATATTATGTATCGGTTTTAATGGTTCAAAGGGAGGTTTTTGTCCCGATTTAATCCTTCTATTGCCAGAAGGCAGTTGTCATTCTTTCCATAAACCATTCCGGCCTATTTTTTGATAGATCTTTTTTCACTGTTGTTTTGTACTTTTATTACCAACCTTTCTATAAGTTTTTGTAGATTTTCAGCATTTTTCTATATGGCTTTTTTACAGTTTTTTCGTCCCCAACCTGTTTATACTATGAAGTTTTTTCCTATCTATACATTATAACAAATTACACTGATCGTTTTCAATATCAAGATCATAAGGAGACTTGCAATGAGAAGCGCCATTATCAAAGAGGGGCCTGAACGTGCCGCCAACCGTTCCCTCCTTAAAGCAACGGGGGTTACGGATTCGGAAATGAAGAAGCCGTTCATCGCAGTTGTCAATTCCTGGAATGACATAATCCCTGGCCACATTCACCTGAATAAACTTGCTGAGGCTGTAAAAGCCGGAATCAGGAACGCTGGGGGAGTTCCTTTTGAGTTCCATACCATAGGGGTCTGCGATGGGATTGCAATGGGGCATGAGGGTATGAAATATTCCCTCCCAAGCAGGGAGGTTATAGAGGACACGATCGAACTGATGGTCAGAGCCCACCAGTTTGACGGTATGGTCCTAATCCCTACCTGTGATAAGATCGTACCAGGACACCTTATGGCAGCAGGCAGGCTTGATATCCCTGCCATTGTTGTGACCGGAGGGCCAATGCTTCCGGGATACGTGGACGATAAATACACTGACCTTATCTCAGTCTTTGAAGGGGTCGGAGCCTACAGGGCAGGCAAAATTTCCGAAGCCGAACTTAAAAGGCTTGAAGATCTTTCCTGTGCAGGGGCAGGGTCCTGTGCCGGAATGTTTACCGCAAACACAATGGCGTGCATGACTGAAGCCCTTGGGCTGAGCCTTCCTGGCTGCGCAACTGCCCATGCAGTGGATGCAAAAAAGACGCGCATTGCCAAGGAATCCGGAGAGCGCATTGTAGAGCTTGTAAAAGAGAACATCACCCCAAGAAAGATTGTTACTCAAAGGTCCTTTGAGAACGCCATAATGGTTGATATGGCAGTCGGAGGAAGCACAAATACTACCCTGCACCTTCCTGCCCTTGCCCATGAGTTCGGGCTTGAGCTGCCCCTTGAGGCCTTCGACGAATTGAGCAGGACAACCCCCCATCTGATTTCCCTCAGACCCGGCGGCCCGAATTTCATGCTGCACTTTGACAGGGCAGGCGGGGTCGAGGCAGTCATGCAGAGGCTTGCTTCAAAACTCCACCTTGACCAGCTTACAGTTAACGGTAAAACTATCGGGGAAAACCTGAATGAGCTTGACATAGTTAACCCGAAGCTGAATAAGGAGATCATTACAACCCTTGAGAATCCAGTCCATGCCGAAGGAGGAATTGCAGTTCTCAAAGGCAGCCTTGCCCCTGATGGCTCGGTTGTAAAGCAAACCGCAGTTGACCCCAGGATGCGTGTCCATACAGGCCCTGCAAGAGTGTATGATTGTGAAGAAGACGCCATGCAGAGCATTCTTGCAGGGGATGTGAAGCCCGGAGACATTATCGTTATCCGTTATGAAGGCCCCAAAGGAGGACCCGGAATGCGCGAAATGCTTGCAGCCACAGCCGCAATCGGAGGTATGGGTCTGCTCGAGTCCGTGGCTCTGATCACTGATGGGCGTTTCTCCGGAGGGACTCGCGGACCATGTATAGGGCACGTCTCTCCTGAAGCCAGTGAAGGGGGACCAATAGGTCTCGTAAAAGAGGGGGACCTTATAGAAATCAACATTCCTGAAAGGGTCCTGAACCTGAAAGTCTCTGAAGAAGAGCTCCAGAAGCGGAAAGCTGCCTTTGTGCCTCCGAAAAAGGAAGTCACAGGTTACCTTGCCAGGTACCAGCGTTCCGTCCATTCCGCAAACACTGGCGGGATAGTGGACTGAAACCGTTTAATACTCTATTTTCAAGGAGGTCTTTTCCTCCTTTTTTTTCTTTGTTTGGATTCAGGTATTTTCTTTCAGGATTTCATTGTTTTTCCTATCTTTGAACTGCACCTGCTGGAAGAGCATCCTTAGAAGTTTCCAGATACAGCCCTCCGGGAAACGTTTATAGTGCCCAAAAACGATCTTTTATGCAGCCTTATTATTCCAAACAATTTATCCAAAACCATTTTTTTATTGAGAAATTCAGGAGGCTGAAATTCTGGAAGTAGAGGGGTTATGTTCAATCTGCGGGCGCCCGGCTAAACTTCATACCTGCCATTTATGCGGAAAACTTGTATGCAGCCAGTGTATGGATCGTAGAAAAGGTATCTGTATAAGGTGTGCAGGTGGGAGGGAAGGGTCTGTACCCGACTCAGGGGATATCGGGACATTTAAGTAAATCAATCAAAAGTAAATCCGTCAAAAGTAAATAAGTCAAAAAAATAGATTTTCGAAAGGAGTAGCCTGAAATCTTGACGTTTTTCCGGCTTACAAGCTTACTCATATTAGCTTACGCTTACCAGCCGTGGATTTCTCCTTCAGGTTCATCCTCATCAAGGTAAAAACGAAACTCTTTTTTTTCGGTATCTTCCACGAACACAAACTTCTCTTCAACCCCCACTTTAGCAAAAGAAAGGGCGTCATCCCCGTCCCTTACAGCCGGCAGGATGTCTACATCTACATGGTCATAGATCTCGCTCTCCGGCAGAAATGCTGTGATGATGAACCAGTCAATGTCCCCTGCATAATCCTTACTTACATAGCGGCTCTGGTCAGGTGGAATTTTGGTAGCTTTCTGGTGCATCTGGGCTCCGTCAGCCCTGTAAGCTACAAAACGGACGGTATGTCTTGTTTTATTTTTGATTATAGCCAGTATCTCACTCCCCTATCTTTTAAATTTTTTAAAATAACCCCATTTCAAGGAAATTTATATTATGGATTAAATTCTGCCGAGTAAATACTTTTGGAAGCAGAGTTTCTGAAAATTGTTTTGTTGCTTAAAAGTGGATGCCGTTTTCACCTGTTAATAAATTATTAATGAAATGGATGTTAATTGCAAATTAAAGTCTACTAAAGCCATAGATGTTAACTTTGAATGGAAATCTTCTGGATAAAAGCTGGAAATGAAACCTGAAAATAAAACCCGAAAATGAAACCCGAAAATGGGGGTCTGAAAACAGGAGTCTGAAAATGACTGAAAACAGGACTCTGATAATAAGGGTTGAAGTGAAATAAGGGTTAAAATAGGGCTGGAAGCAAGAAGCTCTATGAATCAAATTTTTTAAAGGCAACCCGAAGGCTGCCATAATTTCGCTTAAACTGGCGGTTTCTTAAATAGTAAAAGGCGAAACCTGCAGTTTTGAAGAAATCAGACCAGCAGGTTAATCGGGTGCCTGGCTGCAGGTTCGATATCAAGGTCAGCTACTGACTCTGCAATCATTATGTCGCTCATGGCAGCCATGGGAAAAACGTATGGGGCATATTCTATGGGGCCGTAGAGAATAAAATCCCCGCCTGCCGCCTGTTGCAGGCAGGTTGAGCCTATATCGCAGATTTTATACAGGACCGGGTCTTTTTCTTTCTGCCGGGTCAGCCAGTTCCAGGCTGAGGGAGCGTTATGAATTCCAGAGCCTGTAGGATGCCCCCATTTTGCTTTTGCGGTAATGGTCATTCTGAGAGCTATTCCGGCCCCGTTTCCCATAGGGGTGATGCTCGGGTCGATAAGCTTGTTAACTATTCCACACCTGTCTGCAATTGAGAGAAGGCCCTCTTCTAACAGGCCTGCACCTGTTTCGAGCATTTCCATCCTGCCCTGGAGGGAGGAGTCCATTGCATTAAAACCCAGGATAATAGAACTGTCAATATCGGACTGCGCAAGAGCCTCTATTTCAGAAGCATTTATGCTCATATTTATGGAGTTATAGACCGCTCTATCTGCAAGCCCTATTTCACTCACATACTGTGCTGCATGTGCACGCACGGTCCCTTCGGGGGAATCGATGAGAAAAGGAGAATCCGAGATCTCTGCAATAAAATCAATATAGTGCATGATGCTTTCGTTGGTAGTGCCAAAGATATGGACTATATGGGGATTTCCGGTAGTATCCGAACTCGACTCCTGCAGGTTTACGAGTTTTTCGGCAGCGGCCCTATCAAAAAGTCCTTTTGCCGCGTCTTCTACGATTTCGTGTTTATTATAAAAAATAGTCCCTGCAAGTACGGTAGGTAGTTCTCCAGGCTGTCCGCCTACCTTTATCCCTGCAATGTTAGCAATTTCCTGTTCTTTCTGGAACTTAAACATCTTTACGCCCTCAAAATCCACACTTTTCAAAATTCACTTACTTCTTATGATCAATTCACTTACTTCTTATGATTAATTCACTTACTTCTTATGATCAATTCACTTACTTCTTATGATTAATTCACTTACTTCTTATGATTAATTCACTTACTTCTTATGGTTTCAGGATTCGAATTGAATCTCTTAATCATGAAACATCCATATAAAACATACTAATTCTAAATATATTTTCAAATCAATATATCCCCGGATTGAAGGATCAAAGGCTTTCTGCCAGGCAGATAATTCCTGCCATTGAATCCATTACGAATTCTCCTGAGATTATTACATCCCCTGAAGTGGGAACTGCAAAAGAGGACTGCCTCTTTTTCGGGGCACAGACAACCATGGGCTCTTCAGGGTATGCTTCTTCCCTGTCCTTATAATCTTCAACGAGCTTCCGGATCTCTTCAGGGTCGTTTAACCCTATTCTGTCCAGGAGTGTAATCTGCTGCTGGAAACGGTCGACTGCGTCTCTGGAGATATTTTCTATAAAGGGAATTGCACCCTGCGAACCTATAATCCTGCCTTTTTCGTCGATCCCATTTGCGTGGATTGCAAGCAGGGAATGGCCTGCCAGATGTCCCCTTGACTCGGTCCCGCAGATCAGGACATACCGAATATTGGAGTTTGAAATTACATTTACAATTATTTTTTCGACGCCCAGGTTTTCGGTCTTTGAACTCCCCCAGATGGCAGCATCAGGGCAGGCATCAAAGTGGCTTGCAAGGGTTACGACTGCGATCCTGGAATCCGGTTTTCCTGTGACGTAGTCCCCTTTTAAAGGGGGCCAGCTCTCTGCAATGGTCTTCAGTGAATCACCTTTTTTCTTTCCTTGTGAAGGTAGGATAGTGCACTTGCAAGCATGATGGCTTTTGTGAAATGCCCGCCTACCCTTGACGTGTCTACAAACACATAATCGTCCATTAATACCGGAGCTCCGAGTCCGTCACCTCCGCCAAGGAAGGCAATGGTCCGGAAAATAAGGTTGCCGGATATCCCGTCAGGGGCAATAATGAAGTTCGATTCCTTTATGGCGTCTTCAATAAGAATGGTATAGTGCCTGGCATTAATCCCGAGTTCCAGAGCTCGTCCTGTTACAAATTCCCCATCTGCGAGGGTTCTGTCCACGCGCCTGTCCCTTCCTATATCTCCCATCCTGCCTCCGGAAAGCACTCCTACTACGGGCTCGACTCCCAGCCTCCTTATATGCTCTGCACCAAGGGTAATCATACGGAGCTTATCTGCGATCGTGTTTCCTTCATCGATTCCAACAGGGGCGAGGAAGAAAGGTGTGCCGTCCGCTGTCAGAAGGAGGGCAAGTCTGCAAACCCTTTTCATGCCAAGGGCTTCTTTCAGGTTTGAGATCGTTCCTGATGCCTTTGCAGTGCCTCTTATAGCTGCATCCACCTTTCTTGAAACCAGGAGTTCCGAAAGGACTTTTTCGGGGTCGTCGGTATCCACAACCTCAAGTTCAGTCCCGATCTCGTCAATTTCTTTTTTGTTCCCTACAAGGACAACCTGTGCATATCCCAGTTCCTGGGCTTTCCAGGCACTCTCAAGAGTTTTGGGATTCGGTTCCCTTATTCCCATAGCTACCCTTGCCCTGTTCGTCCGGGCTCTTGCTTCGATAGCTTCAAGGAGGGCGTACATGCCGTTCTTTTCCATATCCATCCAGACTTTTATGTAAGATTTGAAGTAGTTCAAAGAAAAACAAACACACACATTAATTAATTTTGCCCTTCCCGAGTTGCGCCACCCGACTTGCGCCACCCGAATTGCGCCACCCGAATTGCGCCTCGGGAGTACGCGGTCCTTTTCGCTGCGCTCAAGAGGACTACTTTATAGATATAGTAATAAACTTCGCTCGTTCAAGCAGACTAAGTGATTGGCAATTAACATTGTTTAGGTCGGAGGACTGAATTATAAGTTATGCTTTATTCTAAAAAAGGGGTGCTGGGAATAATTGTAGGAGTACATGCGGGGAACTTATCCAAAAAATTAGAACATATAAAGTTAATAATGAGTTCCTTTTTTATTGGTATGGTTTAAGATGATGTCGGCGATCGAATGGGCTGAAAAATACCGCCCCCGGACCCTTGGAGATGTCGTGGGGAACAAGAAGGCAGTGCAGGATTTCAGGGCATGGGCTGAGGAATGGCAATCCGGGATCCCTGAGAGAAGGGCAGTTATTCTCTATGGACCTGCAGGGATAGGGAAGACTTCAAGTGCTCATGCACTTGGCAGGGATCTGGACTGGGAGGTTATTGAACTCAATGCAAGCGACCAGAGGACTGCAGGTGTTATTGAGAAGGTTGCTGGCTCTGCAGCGTCAATGAATACGTTTTTTGGTGGAAAGCGTCTTATTATCCTTGATGAGGCGGACAATATACATGGGACTTCGGACAGGGGCGGAATGAGGGCTATTGCCGGGATCATAAAGGCCACACTCCAGCCGATCGTGCTTATTGCAAATGACATTTACGGGCTAACACCCACAATCAGGAACCTGTGCCTGGAAATTAAGTTCGGGTCCGTGCAGAGCCGCTCAATGGTCCCTGCTTTGAAGAAGGTTTGTGAGGCTGAGGGAATTTATTGTAGCTCGGAAGCTGTCCTGCAGATTGCAGAAAATGCGGGTGGAGACTTCAGGAGCGCCATGAATGACCTCCAGGCTGCAGCGAGCGGGAAGGAAGCGCTCGACGTTGAGGATATCGGTACTGCAGGCAGGGATGTCAAGGAGAACATCTTTAAGGCGATGCAGAAGATCTTTAAAAGCACTGACTGTAAAAGGGCTCTTGAATCTGCACGCGGGCTTGATGAAAGCCCTGAAGATCTCGTGCACTGGATCGATGAAAACCTGCCTATCCAGTATGCCCGCAAGGACGGTGACCTCGAAGATATAAGGACGGGTTTTGAATATATTTCAAAGGCTGACCTTTATCTGGGGCGTGTAAAAAAGCGCCAGAATTACAGGATGTGGAGGTATGCCAGCATGCTTATGGTCTGCGGGGCTGCCCTTTCAAAGACAAGACCGTATCCCGGCTTTATCAAATACCAGCAGCCTTCACTCTGGAGAAGGCTCGGGCAGACGCGGTCGAAGCGGGACATGCGGGACAATATTGCTTCAAAAATCGGGGAGCACAGCTTTGAATCAATGCATTATTCGAGGAACAACCTTCTAGGGTTTTACTCGCGAATGCTGAAGGATGAGGGATCTGCAGTTGAAGTTACTGCAAATCTCGGGCTTGAGCTTGAAGAGCTGATGTACCTCTCAGGAAGCGCAAAGGCAAGTAAAAAACTGCAGAAAATTTACGACGACGCGCAGAAACTTCTTGATGAAAGAAAAGATAAAACCGAAGAACCGGAATTTTTTAAGGCTCCTGCTCCTACAGTAGACAATAAGCAGAGAACCCTCAGCTGCCCTGTTATAATTTCGGAGGAAGAAAAGGAGACTCAAAAGGAGACTCAAAAGGAGACTCAAAAGGAGACTCAAAAGGAGACTCAAAAGGAGGTTCCCGCCTGCAAATCTGAAGCTTCTGATTCTCATCCTTCGGAAGACAAGCAGAAAACCCTTATCATGGGATTTGACACACCGCCGGAGATTCCCGAAAAAAAAGAGACTTCAGGAAAGATACTGCCTGGTGGGCCGGAACCTGTAGATAATAATTTATTTTCTTTTTCCGTCCCCTTGCCTGAAAATAAATCCCTTTCTGAATCTGTAGAGAAGAAAGCTTCTCCTATACCTTCAAAAAAGAAAGTTCCGACTAACAGCGACCTGTCAAAACAAAGTATATCTGACGAAGCTTCGCCCTCCGCAGGCACTCAGGATAATACAGGAGAGGTTTTGAAAAAAGCTGAGCCTAAAACCCAGAAAACACTTTTCGACTTTTAAATTTTTTAGAGTGCAAATCGTTCTTTTTTTCCATTCTGGATTCCCCAATCCAGAAAAATTCTTCTTTATTTTCCTTAAACTTTTTCTAAATCTTCAGGTTTTCTGACAGTCGGTTTATGTATGCCGCATTTTCGTACTTTACCTCGTTCAGTTTCAAAAGATGACGATACATATTTTTTTGTGGGTTTGGCAGCATGTGTATTTGAAACTATTATACACAAATAAGCAACCATACACAAATAAACAACCCGACTAAACAAATACACAATCCTCGCTACTGCAAAAGAGGAACTGAGGTTTTATGTGAGCGGAACCAACTGGGTTGACTTTGAATTAAAGAAGAAGTTGTTGGTGTGTTTGGGAAGTTTGGATTGGAATCCGCTCACAAATGCAAGTATACAACTTTAGTTATAAATACTTATTTAATATATTTAGTATATTCTCTTATCTGCCTGATTTAGTGTTTCTTTACATGTAAAACTCTTTTTGTTTTATTCTATCGAGTTACAGTTATTTCAAAAGGTTCCCAGGAATTAAACCTGTAATCCGTATGATAACAGTTAAGATTAGTTAAGATAAGTTGAGATAAATTGCGATAAATTGAGATAAGTTGAGATAAATTGAGATCAATTGAGATAAGTTGAAATTCTGCAGGCCTAATTGAGGTAACATATGGTAAAGTTGAGGATAGTCTGAAAAAAGTTAAGAAATGTTAAGATTATAATATTATTTTTAAATAAAGTTGAGAAAAAAAAGCCGTGAGAAAAGTTTGTGAGCGGGCTTGGGGAGTTGGGGGAATAGTTGGGGGAATAGTTGGGGGAATAGTTGGGGGATATGGGTTTGGGGTTATACTATGGAAAAGAGGCCCGCTCACTTAGCATGAGTAATATTACATCCTATAAATAGCTTTCTATAATATGCATTATAATTTATAATTACAATTTTATAGTTCTCATTTTCTCAAACAGTTCTTCACAATAATGTTTTTCTGGAACCTGGGCAGTCAGATAATGGATCTCAGGGTTTTTAATAACACTGGAAGAAGCACGGATAAGAAGGGATAGCACTTACTTGATAGTCTGGTGGCGGCTCTCCTCACTGAAGAGGGCTGTTTGATTATTCAATTTCAGGGCAAAAATATGTGCATTATTATCTTATTTCCGTGACAGCATTTCCATTATTAATAGAGTTTAAAATAGGGTATTACCTGGTATTATCCTGAAATACGCCTGAATCACCCTGCAAAACTAGCTTGACTTCTATAGTCATTTTTTACAAGCCTATCAATAGTATCCTGATAATAGTATCTTATTGACAGTATCCTGATGACAGCATTATATTATAAGATCACGTAAACAGGTAGCAATAGAATTCGTATGAGCGGGTTGGGGAGTATGAATTGGGGTGTTGGGGGGTTGGGGTTATCTTACAAAAGAGAGACCCGCTCACATATTACACCATGTTAATCTCGTATAAATATATTTTGCTTGTATGAATTCTGATACAAAAAATGCCGAAAGAATACCTGTAAAAGGTGGGGATTTTCATACTTTCAAAGCAGTAACTTTATATTTTCCATTTCAGTTGTTTCCAGTTCTCTCTCCGAAAAATATAGGTCAATAATCCCCCTAAAGTGGGAGGCCCGTTTTTGCAAGCCTTGATTGACCAGCCAAAGTCTTAATTAACTCCTTCGGATATGTCGTGATACATTTGGATGCTTCCTCAGTCCACTTCCCTATGTGTATAGGGTCCTCAAAAAATCATCAATTTTTTAAGGGCTAATTAACCTCATTTAGTAGCCTAAGTGCATTGATCGTGCTTCCCAAATAAAAGTACAGGTGGAAAATAACTTATTTCAAATTTAATCAATTAATCACCCTTTATTTAAAATTTAAGGTTTTATTGCCCCTCCTTTTAAACACCAAACATAATGTGGTGGAAAACAAGCTCAAGAGCCTTAATTTCAAAGAATTTTAACGTTTAAATGAATAAAGCCTTAATTTGCCTTATTTAGCATCCCCAAGGATTAATAGAGAGTATTTTACTAAAAAATGAATTTTTAATGTGTACTTTTATTTGGGGGCCTATATTATGTGCCTATTGCCTAAAATAAATGATATAAACTCTCAAATTACACCCTCTTTTAGAAGGACCCTATATGTGTAGCATCAAAAGTCCTGAGAGGTAGGGGCGGCGTGTTACACACAAAAAGCATGTCCAACATTGACAAGATGAGACGTTTTTCCAAAACCGTGTTACTTGCTACGGAAATTCGTTTCCAAATCAGAGTGAATAAATCCAATAAAGTGGAAGGAATGCCAGAAAGTTGACGGAATTCCTCCCTAACTGAAGTAACGGGCATCCAACCTTAGAGATTGTGAAATTATGGGTATATATAAATATCATCCGTCTAAATAAATTTTCAAACCCTTCTCCGAACAAAAGACATATATATTACTAGTGACTTGTTGACTCTGCATTTCAAGCAATTGCTTGTAAAGCAAGCATCTAAGAAATGCGACTTATAGCAAACTGGGCTCGTGGTCTAGTCGGTCATGACATCGCCTTTACACGGCGGGGATCCTGAGTTCGAATCTCAGCGGGCCCACTAATCTTTTTTAAGTTTACTCAGATTTTAAAACTGGATAGTTTTTTTATATAGTAACGTTCATGTTTGTATTATTGTGTATTAACCGTATGTTAATTTTTCGATTTATAACTTAATACTTTATATAATACTGATATTGTTATATAGAAAGGGAAACGATAAAGACTTAGAATCTTTGTTACCTACAAAAAGATACGCTTTAATATATTTTGAAAGCGTTGATTCTTACAAAGATTATTCTGAATCTACAGTGGGGGAGGAGTCAGTATTGAAGAGAAGGAGCAGGACAGATATTGCAGTAGATATTCTAAGAGTAGCAATGAATGGGGCAAAGAAAACACATATCGTTTATGAGGTAAATCTTAACTTTAACATTGCTCAGAAATATCTGGAAATGTTGAAAGAAAAAGAGCTTATAAAACACGAAAACGGTGTTTTCATCACAACTGATAAAGGAAAAGTTTTCCAGGAAATGGCTAAAGAACTTAAACTCTAATATTTTTCTTTTTCCATTTATATCAGGATTTACGCACTTGATATATGAAATCATGTGCATATGGTCTTATCAACATTATTGTGATTTATATCGTTAAGTGTTTTCCGCTTTTGTTTTCAGTTCAACTGCGTAAGTCCTATATATGTTTTTATTTTGTTTTCATCTTTTTTCTTTTTATTTTTACTATTCCGCTTTTCAGTTTTCTATTTTCCTTAATCTATGAGCTATTTTCCCATCTATTTTTTATCAAAGACTAAGTAGTGAAACCCATCCGAGAGAATAAAAGATGAATCGTGACTCCAGAAGGAAACCGGTATCCCGGCAGTAAATCCATAATAAGGCTTGGTGAAGTAATAATCCTTCTGAACATTTATACGTTTCCGTATATATAACGGCATTTGGAAACATATATACTATGGCGATGATACTATGGCGATAAGGGCGCTTTTTTTGAACTGCACACTGAAAAAATCACCTCAGGTATCGAACACCCGTGCTCTTGTTGACAGGGCTGTGATTATTTTTAAAGAACTTGGTGTTGAGAGTGAGGTCATGAGGGTTGTTGACTACAATATAGCTTTCGGGATTTCCTCAGATGAAGGAAACGGAGACGAATGGCCCTTTATACTTGAAAAAATAAAAGCCTGTGATATCCTGATAATAGCATCTCCCATCTGGTTCGGCGTACGCTCTTCGGTGGCCCAGATGGTCCTCGAAAGGCTGGACGGGACGTATATGGATGGGAATCCCGTTACAGGGCAGTATCCCCTTTATGGGAAAGTGGCAGGGGTTATAGTCACCGGCAACGAAGATGGAGCGCACAATGTTGCTGCAACCACACTCTTCAACCTGACCCACCTCGGATGTACTGTGCCACCCAATGTTGACTGCTACTGGGTTGGTGATGCAGGTCCGGGACCCAGTTACATCGAAGCCGGAGGGGAAAAGCACCTTTACACGAATCGGACAGTAAGATACATGGCACATAATCTTGTGTACTTCGCCAGGCTTCTCAAAGAAAACCCTATCCCTACAAACTTAAAAAAGCTTGATGAGGAGGCAAAGAGGGTAAGCGACTGAAGCCAAACCAGCCTGAAAAGTCATACATTGATTTTATTTTTTCAAAAAGCCGTATACTTTTAACAGAGGGGAATATTTTACTGATGGAGATGGAGGGTGTTATTTGACTGAGGGGGATAAATCGATTGTAAAACTTAAGGTTGCAGAAGCCGATCAACGGGATGTCGGAAAAGGAATTGTCCGAATTGACGAAATATACAGGGAGAAACTGGGCCTGAAACCCTTTGATGTTGTGGAGATCAAAGGTGGAAAATCAACTTCTGCCCTTATAGGCCGTCCTTATCCCAGTGATGCCGGGCTTGATATTGTCCGTATGGACGGGCTTATCCGTAACAATGCAAAGACAAGTATAGGGGAATATGTGGAAATCCGGAAAGCTGAATGGAAAGAAGCAAAGCATGTGACCCTGTCTCCCGTTACGAGAGGCATGCAGATCTATGCTCCCAGTGAGACCCTCAGTGCGGTCTTCATGAACCGTACGGTTTCAAAGGGGGACTTTATCTCCACCACCAGCTTAAGGAGGTCCAGGGAGAGGGACACTTATAGCAAGGGGCTCATGTTCGATGACTTTTTCCAGGACTTTTTCGGACAGGGTTTCGGCCCCTCGTTCGGGCTTGGGGAAATCAAGCTGCAGGTTATTTCCACTTCCCCTTCGGGGATCGTAAAGATCACGGACATGACCGAAATCGAACTCCTGCCAGAAGCCGTGGAAATTCCTCCGGAACAGACCATTCCCACTGTTATGTACGAAGACCTGGGCGGGCTCAAGGATGCCATTACAAAGGTCAGGGAAATGATAGAACTCCCTCTGAAACACCCTGAACTTTTTGACCGGCTTGGGATTGACGCCCCAAAAGGGGTGCTGCTCCACGGCCCTCCCGGGACGGGCAAGACCATGCTTGCAAAGGCAGTTGCAAATGAGTCTGATGCCTATTTCATTTCCATCAACGGCCCGGAAATAATGTCCAAATACTACGGGGAATCTGAAAAAGCGATCCGTGATCTCTTCGATGATGCCGAAAAGAATGCCCCTGCAATCATCTTTCTGGACGAGATAGATTCCATTGCCCCAAAAAGAGCAGAGGTCACAGGGGAAGTCGAAAGAAGGGTGGTCGCCCAGCTTCTTTCCCTGATGGACGGCTTAAAAAGCCGCAAGAACGTGATCGTGATAGGTGCAACAAACCGCCCCGAAGCCCTGGACCTTGCACTGCGCCGTCCAGGCCGGTTTGACAGGGAAATAGAACTCCGGGTCCCTGACACCGAAGGCAGGCTTGAGATTTTCCAGATCCATACCAGGGGGATGCCTCTTACCGAGGACGTAAACCTCAGGGATCTCGCCCAGATTACCTATGGGTTTGTGGGGGCTGACATTGCGGCACTCTGCCGGGAAGCTGCCATGAGTGCTCTTCGGCGTATCCTCCCAAAGCTCAACCTGAAAGAACCCCAGATCCCAAAGGAACTCCTGGACACCCTGCAGGTCACAAGAGCAGACTTCGAAGAAGCCATGAAAGAAGTCCAGCCCTCAGCCATCCGGGAAATTCTTATTGAGATCCCCAATGTCAGCTGGAACGATGTGGGCGGCCTGGAAGATGTAAAATGCCTCTTAAAAGAAGCTGTGGAATGGCCGCTTAAAAACCCTGAGTCTTACCGGGACATAGGAGTGGAAGCTCCAAAAGGCGTACTCCTCTACGGTCCTCCGGGCACTGGAAAGACTCTTCTTGCAAAAGCCATTGCCCATGAATCCGACGCCAACTTCATCACAGCCAAAGGAAGTGACCTCCTCTCCAAGTGGTACGGGGAGTCTGAAAAGAGGATTGCTGAGGTCTTCATGCGGGCAAGACAGGTTGCTCCTTCCATTGTCTTTCTGGACGAACTTGACTCTCTTGCTCCCATACGCGGGATCTCCGCAGGAGAGCCTCAGGTTACAGCCCGGATCCTTAATCAGCTCCTCTCCGAAATGGACGGGCTCGAAGAGCTCCGGGGTGTTGTGGTAATTGGCGCAACCAACCGTCCTGACATCATAGACCCGGCCCTGATCCGTCCAGGGCGCTTTGATGAGCTTATCCTTGTGCCTATCCCGGATAAAGGGGCCCGGAGGGAAATCCTCAAGGTCCATACAAAGAAGATGGCTCTTGCAGAGGATGTGGATATTGAAGAACTCGTTGACCTGACTGACCAGTACACAGGTGCAGATCTCGCAGCCATATGCAAAAAGGCAGGAAGGTATGCCCTGCGCGAAGAAATCCATGCAAAAAACGTCAAACAGAAACATTTCCTTAAAGCGATTGCAGATACAGGGCCTTCAGTTACTCCGGATACCATGAAATATTATGAAGCTATTAAAGGCGAACTGAGGACCAAGAAGTCCAAGGAAATAGAAAATCCATCTTATATCTAAAAATGAAAATATAACAGATTTATTTTTTATCTTTTATTCTTTTTTACTTTTCTATTTTCAATCTTTTTGAATATACTCATCGCACCCAAAATTATTCTATTGATATAGATTTTAAGATTTTGAATACATGAACATACCACCTTTTGTAAAACTGAAAAACACAATCAATAATCAACAATAAAATAATATGGAATCAACGACTTTTGCCCATTTTATATTTACTAAGGTGCCTATTAATATTGATTTTTATGCGCTGAATAGTTACCTTTTTAATATTGATTTTATTTATAGTTCTCTTTTCTTTGTTTTTTATTTAATATTTTTTTACTGTCTTCGCATTGATCATTGTTTTAAATTGACCCTTTTTAGATTTTGTTCTTTTTTGAAAACCTATTTTGCAGGTTTTTTTCTGATCGGTATTTCGTGTTCCCGAAAGCAATTTATATATCTACTCTTTAAATAATGTTAACCAATGACATTAAATACCATAATTACTATCGGTAATATATATGCAGCTTCCAACACCCGAAGATCTTAAAAAAAGACGAAATGAACTCGGGCTTACCCAGAGCGACCTGGCTAAAAGGGCAGGTGTCAGTCAGCCTCTTATAGCCCGTATCGAATCGGGAGATGTAGACCCCAGGCTTTCAACGGTCAGGAAAATCCTTAATGCTTTTGAGGAGGCTGAAAAGGAGCAGCAGATCATCATAAAGGATCTGATGCATTCCCCTGCAATTCATGTTTCTCCTGAAGACTCGGTAGAAGAGGTGGTAAACCTTATGCATATTCATGGTTTTTCACAGATTCCCGTGCTTGAAAGGGGTATTCCGGTTGGAAGTGTTTCGGAAGATATGATCATAAAACTGATGGGCGAGAGCAAGAAAAAATCCATCTCTCAGTTGAAAGTTTCAGGGATAATGGGGGAGGCGTTCCCGACAGTATCTCCTGGAATATCGATCTCAGTAGTTTCGCATATACTGGAAGGAAACCCTGCCGTACTTGTGGTAGAAAAAGGAACAGTCGTCGGCGTTGTAACAAAACATGACGTGATGAAGCTCCTCCAGGACCAATAACCGGAATCCTTTTTCCTTGAAGGAAATCTGAGACCGAACATGGAAAGCACATGAATTATATACTAGGATTCATTTAAACCTGAATCCTTAATCTAATTCAGTGCTCAACCTGTCTGAAATTGCCGAATAAACATGGCAAATGCGGTCGAAAATGTATCAGGGCATGAGATACTGCAGAGCCATCCTGGCACACCGTATCATAAAGATATAACCCTGAATTATTTCAGGACTACATGATTGAAAATTATAGAGTTTACATAAATTTCCTTTATATATAGAAAACAAAAACCGATTAAATCTTTGAAAAAGTGTGGAGTCTTATATAAATGGATCTGGAAGATACCCTTCTCATGATGCCTGGTCCCGTACCTGTCGCACCCAGAGTCCTTAGAGCAATGTCAAAACCGATGATCAACCACCGGAGTGCTGAATTTGCCGCAATATATACTGATTGCAGGGAAATTCTTGCTGACGTTTTTCAGACAAAAAACGACATCTTTTTGCTCAGTGGTTCCGGGACTGCGGGAATGGAAGCTGCAGTCGGGTCTGTGGCCGGAAGAGGGGATAAAGTTATTGCTATAGAAAACGGAAAATTCGGAGAGCGTTTCAAAGACCTTGCATCCCTCTATGCCGAAGTGGTGCCCCTGGAGTTTGAATGGGGTCTTCCTGTTGACCTTGAACAGGTTAAGGAAAAGCTCGAGGAAGGAGCAAAAGCCATCACCCTTGTCCACAACGAGACCTCTGCAGGTATCATGAATCCTGCTGCAGAAATCGGCAAACTTGCAAAAAAACACGATGCTCTTTTTATTATGGACGGCGTAACCTCCCTTGGGGGAGATGTAGTCAAAGTCGATGAATGGGGCGTTGACATTGCAATAGTTGGTTCTCAGAAATGCCTTGCAGCTCCACCTGGAATGGCAGCTGTTTCCGTAAGCGAAAAAGCCTTTGAGGTTATAAATGGCATGAAGAAGAGGCCTTACTATAATGACCTTAAGGCATATAAAAAGAGTGGGGATAAACCCAAGCCGGAAACACCTTACACTCCTGCTATTCCTCTATTTTATGCTCTTCAGGAAGCCCTTCACATCGTTAAAGAAGAAGGCATGGAGGCAAGGATTAGAAGGCACGCGACTCTTTCCGAAGCCGTAAGGGCAGCAGCCGGCGCAATGAACATAGAGATGTTCCCTCAGCTTAACGAGTACAGCCAGTACTCCAACACCATCACTGCAATGAAATCTCCTGCAGGGATTGATGGGGAAGACATTAAAAATGACATGAAGAAGCGGGGCATTATTATAGCCGGCGGGCAGGAACGCTTGAAGAGCAAGATTTTCAGAATTGGAAGCATGGGGAATGTAACTGCAAGGGATGTTCTTTCCACTATCCAGCAGATGGAAATCGTGCTGAAGAAGCGGGGTTACATTGACAGCGTGGGAGCAGGCACAGAAGCTGCAACACGCGTTATTGACAGGTTATGAGAGGATTTAAAAAATCTTTCATAACCAAAGTTTATAAACGTTTCAGGAAAACCAGAAGAATATTAATCATTAAATTCCGATCGGATTCACATGCCCACAATAGGAATTGCAGATACCACGTTTGCGCGCTATAATATGGGGCGTGCAGCAATCGACGAGATACAGAATAACGTATCCGTAAAGATTAAAAGGGTAACCGTGCCCGGGATAAAGGACCTTCCGGTAGCAGCCAAAAAGCTTATCGAAGAAGAAGGCTGCGATATCGTAATGGCCCTTGGAATGCCTGGCAGGGAGCAAAAAGACAAAATGTGCGCTCATGAAGCCTCTCAGGGCCTTATCATGGCCCAGCTCATGACCAATACCCATATTATCGAGGTCTTTGTCCATGAGGATGAAGGAAAAGACGAGAAAGAACTCGCTTTTCTCATGGACAAGCGGACCCGGGAACACGCCTTAAACGTGATAAAGCTGCTCTTCAAGCCGGAAAAACTGGTCAGGGAGGCCGGTACCGGTCAGAGGCAGGGTTTTGAGGACGCAGGTCCTTTGAGAATGTGAAGCGACTTTAAGTTAAAAACAAGACTGGAGACCTTACTAGATGACTATCAGCCTAGGATTTGTTGTAGCTGAATTTAACAGGGATCTGACCTATCAGATGGAGCTGCTTGGAAGAGAGCATGCGGAATTTCTGGGGGCAACAGTTAAAGAGACAATTCTCGTGCCAGGAGTCTTTGACATGCCCCTTGCAATCAAGAAGCTCTGCCAGAGGGAAGACATTGATGCAGTGGTTACCATAGGGTCGGTAATCGAAGGTGAGACCGACCACGACCAGGTGGTTATGCAGCATGCCGCAAGGAAGATCATGGATCTTTCCCTTGAGTTCAACAAGCCAGTAACTCTCGGAATCCCGGGTCCGGGTATGACCAGGATGGCTGCTCATGAACGTGTCGACTATGCTAAAAGGGCAGTAGAAGCTGCAGTAAAGCTGGTGCGGCGGCTGTGAAGTTCCTTGATGCTTCAATAAGCTAGCAAAAAAGTAACAAAGCAGGACTATTCCTATGACATCCGCAAGGCTCAAGCGTGTAGAAGAATCCGCAACGATCAGGATCTCCAACATTGCAACCAGAATGATTAAAGAGGGTACAGACGTTATCAATTTTAGCCTTGGCGAACCTGATTTCGACACCCCTAAAAACATCTGCGATGCTGCAGCAAAGGCTATGTATGAGGGAAAAACCCACTACGCTCCTTCTGCAGGCATTCCGGAGCTAAGGGCAGCTATTGCCGAAAAACTGAGGACTGAAAATAATCTGGATGTGACCGAAAAAGATGTGCTGGTCACCCCGGGCGCAAAGCAGGGGATTTTCGAAGTGATGATGGGGGCCCTCGACGACGGGGATCAGGCCCTTCTCTTTGATCCTGCCTGGGTAACTTATGACGCCTGCATCCGTTTTGCAGGAGCAGAAACTGTCTGGGTTCCTACGGTTCCTGAGAAAGGTTTCCTGCCGGACAATTTCGCCGATTACATAAATGATAAAACAAAGCTCATTGTTGTAAACAGCCCGGGCAACCCGACAGGTGGAGTATTCGGGAAAAAGACCCTCAAGTGCATTGCCGATCTTGCAATTGACCATGACCTTCTGGTAGTCTCAGATGAGATCTATGAGAAAATCATCTATGACCGGGAACATATCAGTATTGGCAGTTTTGATGGGATGCAGGAGAGAACCATCACTGTAAACGGTTTTTCCAAGGCATACGCAATGACTGGCTGGAGGCTTGGATACCTTACAGCTCCCCCTGAGATCTATAAACTTCTACAGAAGATCCAGTCCCACTCTGTAAGCAGCGCCACTACCTTTGTCCAGTACGGTGGGCTTGAAGCCCTTCAGGGCCCTCAGGACGGCGTCAAGGCAATGGTTGACCGCTTTAAGATGCGCAGGGATATCCTCATCGACGGGCTGAATAAAATAGGACTTGAGTGCAAAAAGCCAGACGGGGCCTTCTATGCTTTTGCCAATGTGAGTGAGTTTGGAAACGGGACCAGGGTTGCTGAAAGGCTCCTGAAGGAAGCTCATGTGGCAGTGACCCCAGGAATTGCTTTCGGGTCTTCCGGCGAGGACTTTATCAGGATTTCCTACGCAACATCCATTGATCGAATCCGGGAAGCTCTTGACAGGCTTGAAAAGATATTTGCATAAAACACTATTCCGAAGCAACCTATTTAAAAAGAGATCAAAAAATATTTTCTTAATAAAAACGGTAGGGGTAAATTTACCCATACCGTTTAAGGACCTCTTTTATGATTGCGCCGGTACTGCAGAGGGGGCACTCCTTTGAAAATGGAACCCTTACTACTTTTGCAGGGAGCCCTCTTTTAGTAAGTTCTTTTTCCAGAAGCTCAATATCAAAATACTGATCGTAACCCAGGGCAACGATGTCCGGCTTTATCTCTTTCAGGGGTTCGAACATGTCTGTTTCACTACCAAGAAGGGCTTTGTCCACCGTTCCAAGTGCATTTACCATCTCAAACCGCTGCTCCTCAGGAACTATTGGTTTCGGTTTATGAGTCACATTGGAATCCCTGGCAATAATGACGAAGAGCTCATCTCCAAGAGCTCGTGCCTGGGTCAGGAAATAAACATGTCCCGGATGCAAAATGTCAAAAGTTCCGGTAGCAAGTACACGTGTCAATAAATCACCTGATCTCGGGTAATATCCTGCAAGCATAAGAAACTTACTGAAAATAACCCTACTTCCTGACTTATAAAAATTCAATTTTATTCAACCTGTATATGGTGTGAACGATTATTGCTAATTTAAGAAATAGCCTTTGTGGAAAGAGACTTTCAATTACCGTAAGTAATATATATAGCTCATAATTATGACTATTAATCATTGGAATGAAGATCTGACAGCGATAGTCTTAAAATAAATGATGCAAAGCCAGAACTTTTCACCTCTTCCGGAAGTGGCTGTTACCCCGGGATTATCACAAGTAATATATAATTCTGGCAAAAATTACCATCCAGATAAATTTGTACTAAGAGGAAACCCGCATGGTTGAAAAATCGGTTCATGAGATCAATAAAAAAATTGAAGATGGAAGCGTCAATGTAGTCACAGCCGAGGAAATGGTCGGGATTGTTGAAAACCTTGGCGTGGAAGGTGCCGCAAGAGAAGTGGATGTGGTCACTACAGGCACTTTCGGAGCCATGTGCTCTTCAGGTTTGATGCTTAATCTAGGTCATTCGGAACCCCCAATTAAGATTCAGAAAGTCTGGTTCAATAATGTGGAGGCATACAGCGGGCTGGCTGCTGTTGACGCTTACCTTGGAGCTGCCCAGATCTCGGACACACGCGGGATACAGTATGGTGGAGCACATGTTATTGAAGACCTGCTGAGGGGAAAAGAAATCGATGTGCATGCAACTTCCTATGGGACAGACTGTTACCCCAGGAAAGTACTTGATACGACAATCACCCTTAATGACCTGAACGAGGCAGTCCTTCTCAACCCCAGGAATGCCTACCAGAAATATGCTGCTGCAACAAACAGTTCAAAAAGGATTCTGAACACCTATATGGGAGAGCTTCTGCCCAACTTCGGGAATGTAACCTATTCCGGAGCTGGAGTGCTTTCTCCTCTCTCAAATGACCCCAGCTATGAAACTATCGGGATGGGCACAAGGATTTTTATGGGTGGAGCCCAGGGCTACATTATCGGAAACGGGACCCAGCACTCCCCCTCCAGCGGGTTTGGGACCCTCATGCTTAAAGGGAACCTGAAAGAAATGAATCCTGATTATTTAAGGGCTGCTTCTTTTACAGGCTATGGGACAACCCTTTATATGGGAATTGGAATTCCGATCCCTATTCTTAATGAAAAACTCGCAGCCTCAACTGCAGTGCGTGACGTGGACATTATGACCAGTGTCCTCGACTATGCTGTGGGCAGCAAGGATAAGCCTGTGATAAAGCAGGTAAACTATGCCGATCTCAGATCAGGCTCGGTGCAGATTGATGGAAAGGATGTTCCGACCTCCTCCCTCTCAAGCTTCAAGAACGCAAGAAAGATTGCAAATGAACTTAAGGAATGGGTAAAGCACGGGAACTTCTTTGTCAGCATGCCTGTGGAAAGGATTTGCTGTGAAGGCTCGGCAAAATCCATGAAACAGACTCAGGCAGTACCTCTCGTAAAAGACGTCATGTCCGATTTTATTGTAACAATCAAAAAGAACCAGACGGTTCAGGACGCTGCAAAGAAAATCTGGGAGAACTCCTTCAACCACCTTGCTGTGATTTCGGATACAGGTGAACTGGTAGGAATCCTGACCGCCTGGGATATCTCAAAAGCCGTCGCCGAAAACAGATTTGATTCCGTAGAAAGCGTCATGACGAAAAAAGTCCTTACCTGTGCCCCGAACGAACCTGTAGATCTTGCAGCTCGCAGGCTGGACCGCTACGGCGTTTCTGCAATGCCTGTAATCGATGCACAGAGACAGGTCCTCGGAATAATCACCAGTGACAATATAAGCAAACTTCTTGCAAGGAGGTACTGAGCGTGAAAATAAAGATCAGCATCCCTACGGAAAGGATCCATAATCCCATTATCTCCGAGTCCATTATCGAAACAGGAATCCTGCTTAATATCATGGTCGCTAATATCGACTCGACTTACGGAGAACTGATTGCAGATGTGAAAGATTCCAGGTTCGACAAGATTAAAAATGCTCTCGAATCAAGAGGGGCAATAGTTGCAATTCTGGACCGGCCCATTCACAGGGATGAGGAAGAATGTGTTGAATGCGGAGCCTGCATCTCAGTCTGCCCGATGAAGGTTTATGCTTTTGATGAGACCTGGGGCCTCTGCGTGGACGAAAAGAAGTGTATCCAGTGCGGCATGTGCATCAAGATGTGCCCGCACGGGGCTTTAAAACTTGGAGAATGAAAGAAAACCGATCCGCGGATTTTTCTATCTTTTCCTTTTTTCCTCACCTTTTCTTTTTTTCTCTCTTTTCTTCCTTCCCCCGGTTTTCAGCTTTTTTTATCCGGCATAGAGCGCTCATACAGGAGTTTAGTTGTGGATACTGATTTCTATTTTGAAACTCCTCTTATTTATAGATTGAAACAAATAATTATAATGTATAGTAAGATGATAACAGGTAAAAGTCATCTGCTGTTAGAAGTGTGTGCTGTCTGAAGTACTTTCTTCCAGAGCTGCATTTTAAAAGCATATCAGCAACTCCCGCAAAAGCAGATTTTTTTTCTCTGTATTTTTTCATTCTGAGAAACAAAACAGGCGGGGGAATCTTTACAAAGAAAGTGAATTTGCATAGTGCCTTTGGAATCCTTGATAAAGGGGGAGCAAACCTATGAGAATCCTTGTACTTTATTCAGGCGAACTCGGAAAAAAAGTTATCCAGAATCTTATAAATCCGTCAAGTTTCTGCGTGTCGTGCGGTGAGCTCTGCAACCACTGCCGCCAGGCAAGGAAATCTTATGCAAACCTGATTGTGGGAATCCATGAGTTTCCGGACGACCTGCCTCCATTTATTGAAGAGCCCGCCCAGTTCCTGCCTCCAAAGCTTCCGGAGTGTGATTTGATCCTTGCTATAGGGATCCACCCCGACCTCCTTGCAGCCCTTCCGGAAGTCGTGCAGAAAACGGGGGCAAAAGCCGTAATTGCACCTGCTGAAGACTCAAAGAAGACTCCTGCCGGTGTCCTTGAGCAGCTCAGAAAAGAACTCGAAGCCACAGGTGTTGAATTCGAGGCTCCAAAACCCTTCTGTGCCCTTGAAAAGACCGGAAAGCCAATCATAGATGCTTTTGTGGACCTTGGCTTCGGAAGGCCGGTGCTCAGGATCGAGATGAGCCCTGATGGGAAGATGTTCATCGGAGCAGGCGTAATCCGGGATGCCCCATGTGGCTCAACCTGGTTTGTCGCAAAAAAGCTCGGCTGGACCGATCTTTCGGGATACAAAGAAACCGTCTCAGGAGCCCATCACTCCTACCCCTGTACCGGAAGCATGGACAAAGACCCCCAGATCGGGGATACTATCCTGCACAAAGCCGGATATATCATCAGGGAGGCTGTGGAAGACGCAATGGAATGTGCAAATAAAGAAAAGGACAGGCTTTCGACAACCTGCGGCGAGGAAGTTCAAGCCCTGGCTTCTGAAAATTAATACGGAAAAGAAGAAAAGGCACAATTTTTTCCTTGCCCTTTCTTATTTTCCGGAGTAAAAAACCCAATTTGGGTTAAGTGTAAATTACGTTTGAAACTCTTTTTTCGGTCTGCGCCTGGAAATATACCTCTTCATAAGGCTGGACCACCCGAATTGCGCCTCGGAAGTACGCGGTCCGTTTCACTCGCTTCGCTCGCTCAAGCGGACTAATTTATGGATAAGTGAAGTTGTTTTTCGCTTTTCTCAAGAGGGCTAACTTACAAAAATTATGTTACTATCCAGCGATGGCAAGAAAATACGGGAAAGAAGAAAAGGCACAATTTATTCCTTGCCCTTTCTTATTTTCCGGAGTAAAAAACCCAATTTGGGTTAAGTGTAAATTACGTTTGAAACTCTTTTTTCGGTCTGCGTCTGGAAATATACTTCTTCATAAGGCTGGACAACTACAAATCCTTCTCCTCTGAAAACCATCTGGACGGATTCTCCGCTGCTTTTTCCAATGAGAGTTTTCAGGGAGATATCGGTTTTTATCTCCGGCTCAAGGTTTCCTGACCAGGCAACTGTGACGCTGGGGGAAGTTAAGACCGGACGTTCTTTAGTTACCCTGAAAGTCAGAGGGTCATGGTGGGTGGTGATGGCAACTATACCGGTTCCTTCAAGTTTTACGTTGTAAACCTCATTGTCCATTACTCCTGAGAGCTTTCTCATCATCTTGATATCCCAGTTGATAGAGTTTTCAATAGCCAGGATGTCGTTACAGTTTACGAAGATAGAGTCGTTTTCAAGTTTCAGAACCGAGACCTTCTTCCCTTTGTCCGCAAGGTAGAGTTTTCCCCGTCCTTCTGCTTTTATGAGGCTGATACCTTCTCCTGCAAGGGATATTTTCACGAGCTTTCCAAGCCCGTGTTCAAGGCCCCCTTCCCGCATAAACCTTATATCCCCTGTGTATGCGACCATGGAGTCCATTTTTGTCCATACCATGCCGTTGAGGTTTACCTCTAGCAGGTGTTCTCGTTCCAGTTCAAAAACTCCCTGCCCAGGGGCTCTTTCTCCTGTGCTTTTGATAAAATCTTCTAACGAATGGCGTCCCATCGTTTTTTCACCTCTGGTCATATTTGTATTTTTATTATAGTGTCACTGTTTAATATTTTCTAATAAATATAAATAAGTATTCCTTTATTCCTTTCAACTAAACTGATGTGAGTTTATGTATTTGGAGCAAACTTCCTGTTATTTATATGAAGCGTGCTAAACAATTGTAAAATATAAAATCTCGTTTTCAGTTTTAATTTCAGGAGGTAGCCATGAAACCAAAGATTGATTCCACAAGTTTTGGTTCGATTACTGTAGAAGGAGAGACTTTTGATTACGATATTCTCATCCGCCTCGACGGCAGGGTTGAAAACCGGGAGAAAATGCTTTCAAAAGAAAAGTACGGGACTTCTCATAAAATATCTCTTGAAGAAGCAGAGCATATTTATGAGGAAGGGACCGAAAAAATCATCATAGGGACCGGGCAGACAGGTTTTGTGAAACTTTCGGAGGAAGCGGAAGACTTTTTCACGGGAAAAAAATGCGGAATAGAGCTTTTCCCGACTCCCTGGGCAGTTGAACGCTGGAATGAAATCGAAGGCAGAGTCTCTGCAGTGTTTCATATAACCTGCTGAGAAACAAAGACAGACAATTGACAGGCAATTTTAAGAAATAAGGCAGAGCTGTCTAGATTTTTGCTGAAGCAGCCCTGCCTTACGGTAAACTCCTGTAACTGCATTTTTTCTGTATTTTATCCATTTATAATTACTCAAATGCTTTTATTCCAATGCTTTTTGCCTGAATTTCACTTATTTCCGTTTTTATTTCCTTTACATGTACATCCATCTGAGGGAAGGGAATTTCAATTCCTTCTCTTCTGTAAGCCTCAAAGACCCCGGCAGTCAGATTATTCTTTACAGCCGCAAAGTCCCCGGTTTTTGTCCAGGCCCTGAGCTGCAAATTTACGGAAGAATTAGCAAGTTCGGTAGTGACCACTGCCGGTTCAGGGTCCGGGAGTACAAGAGGGTGCCCTTTCATAAGGTCGAGAGCTATCTTGATAGCTATTTCAATGTCTGAAGAATAGCTTATGCCCACATCCACGGAAGCCCGTCTTGTAGGCATGCGGGTCATATTGACAATGGAACTTCCCCAGACAAGCTTATTCGGGATTGTTATAAGCTGGTTGTCAGGGGTCAGGAGTTCTGTCGACATAATCCCGACTGCTTTTACTTTTCCCGTCTGTCCGTTTATTATTACCATCTCTCCCATGTCAATAGGCCTGATTGCCGCAACCCATACTCCGGCTGATAAGTTCGTAAGGGTGTCCTGCATCCCCAGGCCCAGAACCAGGCCTATTATCGCAGAAAGCCCGACTACAAAACTATCCACATCAAAGCTCAGGCTCTTCAAAAAGGCCAGGATAACTATCACATACAGGAGGATGCTCAGAAAATGTGCCAGAAACTGAGTCGTAAGGTCAGGTAGTTTTGTTTTCTGTATTCCTTTCCTGAAAATATAAACAAGAACTTTTACTGAAATAAATCCTCCAATCAGCACTATTATTGCGAAAATCAGCCTGGATACTGTTATATCAGTATACGGAATCATCTGTTCTATTATTCCATTACTTATTCCATCAATTCCATTGCTTATTCCATCACCCATTTTTTATTTCCCTCGCTTTTTAACACATATAGGGATTTAAGAAATATACCCCAAATAACTGCGTCAAATAATTAACTTTACCAAATTATTTATCCTATTAAATTATTAATTATTTTAAGTATTAAACCCTAACGAGTTCTAAACCGTATAAAATTATTAATCTATAGATTTATTGGCTGCATATATTTATTAAACTCATCAAATTCAGGAAGGCCTAAATTGAAGTGGATCAAAAAGCTCTTCGGAAAACAAGAAAGCTCTCACGAGAAAATTATTTCCAGTGAAGTTAGTTTTGATGAACTGCCCGCATTGCTGGAAGAGAGTTCTCAAAAAATATCTTCTGAAATAGAAAAGGATGTCTCGGGCCTTTTCAGAAAGCTTGAAGTTGCGATTTCTGAGCTTAAAGAAAGCAATTCCAGGCTTCTGGAAGCAAAAGTTGAGGGAGATTTTGACATAAGGGCTGTAAAACGAGCAAAGAGCAACCGGGAAAATGTAACAAAACAGGTCGGAGTCTTCATAGATAAATTAGGAGTTATGGAGAATACGGATTTCAGGGCTCTTAAAGGGTTTCATGAAGCAGCTGTGCAGAATCTGGACACCTGCCTTGAACATATGAACCAGAGTTTCCGATACACCAGGGCTGTCTTTCCTCAGGAGTCAAAAGACGTTACTGAAAGCCTTGGCAGGTTGGGTCAGGTCCTTAATGAGCTAAGGGAAACGATTCGGGGGCATAAAAGGGAAATGGAAGCTATTGAAGCAGCTTCTACAGGCATGAAAGATATTCAGGAATTATCTGCCTCAATGGAGGCTGAAAACCTGGAAATCGAATCTAAAAAACGGAAAATCCAGACTTTAAAAGATGAAATTGCCAGAACCGGTCAGGCTCTCGAAGATTTCAAACAGGGAGAAGCCTGGCAAAATTTGCAGAGCCTTCAGGGAGAATTAGATATTGCCAGAGACAGGCTCAAAAAAGCCGAAACAGGCCTGAACTCCCTTGTCATTCCTTTTTCAGGCAACCTCTCAAAGATAAAAAAACTCCATGAAAGCAGCAGGTATACTTTAAAGCCAGAGGTAAAGCAGCAGCTTGATATCTGCCTTGAAGCTCCTGTAAACCTTGACCCTTCTTTTTTCCCGGAGCTTCAGAAGGTTTTTGAGGATCCTGCCCTTGACATACAAACTCAGAAAAAAGAGAAAACCCTAGCACAGGTCAGATCTGCAAGTTCGGGCTTTGAAGAGAAGAAAAAAGAATATATTGCAGCTCAAAAAGCGTTTGAAGCAAAAAAAGCCGAATTCTCAAGCTCAGATACCGGAAAACTTGCCGGCCTTGAACACAAGGAGGCAGAACTGCTGGCAAGAGCCCGCCTGCTTGAAGAAGAAGTTGAAATTTCCGAAAAGAAATTGACTGTTTTAAAGGAAGAACTTAAAAGTAAAGAAAAAGAGCTTCAGTCCAGTGTGACCGTAATTGACAGCAGCGTAAAAATTCAATTCCTGCCCTGAGATTCAAGAATTTATAATATTACCAGGAGAACCTGAATTTTAGAGGGGATTTTTAGAGAAATCCCCCTTACCTGAGTAATACCTTCCCTTGACCACAAATTACTTTTCCAGTCTAATTTTCTATCTCTTCTAGTTTTTGCTTTTTTCCTGTCGCTTTTACTTCTGGCTTTCCTCTTCTCTACCTTTTTGCAGGAAAGACCACTATTCTGCGTCAAGCGTGACAAGACGGTTCGGTAGAGCGAATACGGTTGTATGGATCAGAGATATTTGTAATTCAGTCCTCTTGATAAAAGCTCACTGCAATAAACTATAAATTAGTCTGCTTGAGCGAGCGAAGCTCACTGCTAAAACCCATAGATTAGCCCTCTTGAGCGCAGCGAAAAGGGCAGCGTACTGCAGAGCCGCAACTCTGCTGAAACGGACCGCGTACTGTTGCGATTACATCGCAACTCCCAGGAAATCTTCGATTTCCTGTGATCCCAAAGCGCAATTCGGGTGAGGTGCAAATAGGAAAGTGCAACTCGGCAAACAAACTTTTAACCTGAACAAACTGGAGGCTTTAATCCAGATTGTATGCTTTGAACCTCCGCACACTTACATAAAATTGTGATAACTTCCACTCAGTTATTATTCTATTTTTGGCAGGAAAATAGTCAACTTTATTCTCTAACAATGGCTCAACTTTTTTCTCACTGAACCCAAAAATATTCACCCTTATTTTTTTGGAGCTGGTTTTCCATAGAGACTTCAATAAACCAGGTTTGTTCTCTTATTCAGATTCATAAGCCTGTTTTCTTCAAAACATAACTTCAAAATGGTTTGAAGTTTAATAAAGAATTAAATGCTTTGCGGAAAAATAAATAACTAAAGAGAAACAATTAGTTATAGGGAATCAGGGTATATTTTAATGACTTATGTAAATAATTTAAAAATTTTAAAACTCAATATGGGATGTAAAGGGGATAAAAAAGTTTGAACAGAAAATTCCAAATTCTGCTGTTAATAGGGGTTTTGCTACTTGTTGCGGGTACACTTCTTAATATAACCAGAGATCCGCTTCTCTTGAGCTCAGGAGCTGTGGCTGCACTATTCATGATTCTACTTTTCAGAATAGACCCTCTGAGCCCTAACGAATAACAGGGAAAGAGGGGTTTAATCTTTTTTACATACAAAAAACTTAATAATTTTACGTTAAACTTATTTTTTACTGGTTTTGCCTGAGGTATAGAGAATGGATCTTAGAATCAAATTCGCATCAATCTTCCTGATGCTTTTGCTTTTCGTTTTTTTTGCTGGCTGCTCCGGCCAGGAGACAGAGCAGGACACGCCCGGCTACGCCGCAGATGTACTCAAAACCGAGGCTGTAACTTATTCGGGGCTTCTGGGCCAGGGTGCCTCCCTGCCGATAAATTATAATCTGGAAGCCCTCGATGTCGAGTTAAAAGCGCCTTCTTATGAGTTGCCCCTGGAAAGAAATAAAATCTCCAACTATGGAAACTTTTCAGGCAGAATCCCTCTGAACGAATCCGCTCTTAAAATGCTGGAAAGTAATGGTTTTGTGGTAATAGAAAACCCTTACAACCCCGCAGAAGAGGACATAACTTCAATGTACATTACCCTCAAAGAAGAGGAAATACCTGTTTTTATTACTACGGACTCCCTTCTGCACCTCTACCACATCCAGTTTGATGAGACCCTGCGCCAGATAGAGGAAAAGGAGTTTTACGATACTCTCTGGGAGACTGACCTTGCCCTGCTAAACGCCTCGGTAGAAGAATATAACAGTGCTTCTAACAGTGCTTCAGGAGAGGAAAAGGAAGCCGCAAGAAGAAACACAGCCTACTTTGCGGTTGCTTTGAGCCTGCTCCAGCCGAAGCCTGAGCAGATACAGGCAGCAGAAGACCCTTACGGCTTTGTTGATGAGGCTCTTTTCCCGGCAGGTTCGGCAGAACAATATCAGTTTGAGGTCCCTTCGTTTGTAAAAGAAGAGGTTGAAGCCGAACTTACTCTGATAGAAGCTCACGGAGGTTTTGCCCCCTCTCCGATTTTCCTTTATAAGGAGGACTATTCTCAGTACGTGCCAAGAGGCCACTATACCCGCTCTGAGAAGCTGCAAAACTATTTCAGAGCCTTTATGTGGCACGGCAGGATAAGCATGCTCCTGAAGGATGAACTGATTAAATCCGAAGATCCTGCAAAAGATGCCCGCATCCAGACCATCCAGGCAAGCCTGATTTCTTCTCAGCTCGAAAACGAGCCTGAGCTTCTCAAAAACTGGGACAGGATCTACGGGGTTACGGCTTTTTATGTGGGCTTTTCCGATGACCTGGGGCCTTACGAATATATGGAAGCAATGGATTCTGTCTTTGGCAATGGAGAAAGGGAGTTTAACGAAACAACGGTAGAGGAGTTAAAGACCGTACTTGCCGAATACCAGGGCCCGAAGATCTACGGAGGCACAGGGAACTGTGTCCTGGAGCCGCCCTTCACCCCGGAGCAGGCTGACGAATGCCTCGAAAATACCACAGGCTTCCGTTTCATGGGGCAGCGCTTCATCCCGGACTCTTACATGTTCTCAAACCTGGTAGGGGCCTATACAGGAGAATATCAGGGAGAGAGGGAAGAGCCCTTCACTTTCGTAATCTCAGGGGCAGGAAGACCTATCCGCGGCTTCCCGCGCGGGCTTGATGCAATGGCTCTCCTTGGCTCGGAAAGGGCGGTTTACTGGCTCGACGAACTGAACGATTCCAGCTACGAAAATTACAGTGTTCAGTATGGGGAACTGGATTCGGAATTCTCGAATTTCAGCGCAGCCGAGTGGAACAGGAACCTCTACTGGTCCTGGCTCTATTCCCTCCAGCCCCTCCTGAAGGACTATGGGGAAGGATACCCTACCTTCATGCAGACCGATGCCTGGCAGGATAAGGAACTGAGCACCTCGCTGGCTTCCTGGACCGAACTCAGGCACGACACTATCCTCTATGCCAAGCAGAGTTACACTATAGTTGAAACATCTATGCCCATGCCTCCTGAAGAAAAACCAGTTGTAGGTTATGTGGAACCGGTCCCTGATTTCTACGCGAGGCTGCTCGCCTTAACGAAGATGACAAACCAGGGCCTGGATGAAATGGGCGTGCTTGACCCGACATCCAAAACAAGGCTTACAGACCTTGAAATTATACTTTCCAGGCTTCAGGCAATTTCGGAAAAGGAACTCGAAAATGAAGAGTTGACAGCAGAAGACTACGAGTTCATCAAGAATTTCGGAGACCAGCTTGAAGGGGTCATAGCTGACGTCGACGATAAAGCCAGAAAAACCACAGTTGTGGCTGATGTCCATACCGACGGCAACACGGGAGCTGTACTGGAAGAAGGAGTCGGATACGTGGATATGGTCGTAGTGGCATATAAGCTTCCGGACGGCAGAATCCTTGTAGGAGCCGGACCCGTTATGAGCTACTACGAGTTCAAGCAGCCCATGTCCGATCGCCTGACCGATGAAAAATGGAGAGAAATGCTGGAGGCAAACCCGCCGGAAAGACCGGAGTGGGTTTCCACATATACCTCTTAATTTTTAATTTTTTTGAAAAGGATTGCCCTGATAGAAGTACTGAGGTCAGAATTTGCCCGGAGATAGACATAGAAAGATATTAATTGTATAAGTATGAGTAATAATATGTGGGTTATATCATTATAGTAAGCCCTTTGATAAAACAATGAGGTAATAATATGTGTAGTGTTGGAGATTCGTTTGATATCGATATGGAAGGGAAATTGCCGTTTAAACAGTATGCATGCAAGGACTGTGGGAATAAATTCAAAGGTATTGGCAAGAATGTGAAGTGTCCTTCCTGCCAGTCTGCAAATGTAGCAGAGTCCTGATAATCAACTGGATTTTTTAGATACTTGTTTTTAACATGGAAAAATCGACCTCTTCTAAAGACATTTCACTGAAGGAAAGTGAAATGCTTCTCCTGCGCGGCACAGCAGGAATAGTGGCTATTGTGAAAGCAGGTCCGAATGGGCAGTACTTTCTGGAAACTGAAAACGAAGAAATTGTACTCGGACTGGAACCTCATGACCTGATTGTTGCCTCTGCGTTTTCAGTGGATGAGAAAACTGAAAAAGGGCTTAAATGCGTTCTCTTCATGATTCGGGAAATCAGGTCCCCATTAATAGTTCTTCCAAAGAAACATCCTGCATCACCAAGGCTTCCAATCGTAGTTTCGGCTGGTAAAAAGACTGTGCTTAACTGCAATATCACACCTGGCACACACCCGAATCAGGACGTGCTCTGCGGTTCAAATGAATTTGATAGCCTGGAGGTAACAGGAACACTGGAGGGTGTACAAATTAAAAATATGCCACAGTGTGAGGTATTAAAAGTTAACTTTGATATCTGACCAACCCATTTCTTTAATCCAATTATCCCTAATTCTAATATCAGATGTCAGCTTCCGTTTTTTAGTACTCTCTGATTAATTTGTGTATATATTGATAAATATACTCCAGAGCCCGAGACAGAATTTTTCAGTTTCTCTTCGCGCCGCAGTGGGCTGGAGCCGGCCTGTCAGGTTAAGACAAAAACAATATTAAGCCAACCGCAGGTCGGGATCCTGGATAACACTTATAAACAGATCACGATCTGAAATGATACTTTTTCTTAACCCCGAACCTGTATTTAAATCCAGGTAAAAATAAGCTCCTCCGCCAGCTTGTCTGGCGGCCCTTCTCAAAAGGAAGAAAAGAGTAGAAGTAAGAAAGAAGAAGTTTGAAAATACAGTAGAAAGCAAATTTAGATTACTACTTGCTTTTTCTCTTCTTCATATCGTTTTTAAGTCTGCTATCCTGCATCGAGCGTGACAAAAACGATACAGTACAGCGAAAAGGTTGTACGGGTTAGAAAGATCTGTAATACACTTCATATAGAGTAATACACTTCAGATAGAAACCTTCTCTTCCCCTTCAGGTTTACTTGTTTTCTGTTCCTGCCTGACCTGACTAATTAGCTTTTCAAGCTGCTCCCGCGAGATGCTTTTACGCTTTTCTTCGGTGCAGACCTTGACTTTTTCGATCAGGGCACAGAGTTCGTCCCGTTCGAGGCAGAAGCCGATGCTGTTGATGATTCCTTTTAAGGCTTTTGTCCCGGTGTGCTTTCCGACAACAAGGTTACGCTTTCCGCCAACCATCTCAGGGAGGAAGAGTTCGTAGGTCCTCGGCTCTTCAAGGATTGCAGCGACGTGGATTCCGGATTCGTGGGTAAAGGCATTATGTCCGATAACGGCTTTGTTTACCGAGGGTGTAATGCCTGAGTATTCCGAGACCATTCTGGAAAGTGCAGTCAGCTTTGTTGTATCATAGCGGTCGATCCCGTACTGTACTCTGAGAGCTACCATCACTTCTTCAAGGGAGGCGTTTCCTGCCCGTTCTCCTATTGCATTGACTGTTGTATGGAGCTGCTTTGCCCCGGCTTCGGCGGCTACAAGGGTGTTAGCGGTAGCCATGCCGAGATCATCATGGCAGTGGATGCAGATTGAAGTGTTTACGGACTTAAAGATCTCGCTCACAAGGTAGTGGGTTGTGATAGGGTTCAGGATGCCAACTGTATCTGCGAGGCTTACATACTGCACTTTGTACTCGCTTTCAACTTCTTTGAAAGCCTGCTTGAGACGGTCAACCGGAGTACGGCTTGCATCTTCGGCTGCAAAACGCACTTTTAAACCGTGGTCAGTTGCATATTCAATGGCTTCCTTGGCACAGCCGAGCATTTCCTCAAAACTCCTGTGGTATTTGTATTTGAGGTGCATGTCGGACATTGCAATGAAAATGCTCACGATATCGACGTCACATTCAAGGGCAGCGTCTACATCCCCTTTTACTGCTCTTGAGAGACAGCAGATCCTTGAATTAAAGCCCTGGCTTGCAATTTCCTTTACGATTTCCTTTTCGTATGCAGAAACTACCGGAAATCCGGCTTCTATAACCTCAATACCCATGGAATCAAGCTCACTCGCCATTGCCAGCTTCTGTTCTTTCGTGAACACAACGCCAGGGGTCTGTTCCCCGTCGCGCAGAGTCACGTCGCAGATTTCGATATCAAGGGGGCGATATTCGACGAAGTCCATAAGTGTATTTCTGGAGTACTGCTCGCTCTCTGACATGGTTATTGTTTCCCGTGATTTTTATCATTTTGAGGAATTTATGATTATTTTTAATGATATTTGTATTAATTGCCCTGAAAAATTATTCAAAGGCCTGGATAAGAAAGTACGAGGCTAAAACGCCATTAAAAGTCAAAAAATCTTATATTTAGTAGAATTAAGCATTAGCTTTACCTACACCTGTATAAATGTTTTCCTTGGAGGAAAAGAGTTTCCGAGAGCAACGTTCCCATATTCGGGGTAAAAAAGACGCTTTCAGTTCTTTAACCTGAGATATGAAAGTGTCAGAATATAAATATCAGGGAATATCAGGAGTAAAACCCGGATTTTAAGAAAAAGGTTCTAAAAAAACTGGGGCCATAAGAAAAATTAAAGTTAATGAGAAGTCAAACCTGAAAAAAGGTTTTTCAGGAAAGTTTCCGCTGAACCCTCTCGTAAAAGCAGGTATCTGAAATCCTTACAAAACGCGCAGGGAATTTTGATTTCTTCAGTTTGACAACATCATCAGCCCTGATCCTGTAAGACTTCTGCCCGTCAATTGCAATTACAGCCTCTTTTTTAGGGTCTGATAATTTTACTGTAATCTCGCTGTCCGAAGGGATAACCCAGGGTCTTGACGATAGCTTGAAAGGAGCAACAGGGACTACCACGATTGCATTTACCCTCGGGTTTACGATAGGGCCTCCGGCGCTCATTGCATAGGCCGTTGAGCCTGTGGGGGTTGCAAAAACCACACCATCCGCGCGAATATCATCAAGCCGGCAGTCATTAATGTGGACTTCAAACTGAATAATCTTTGCGGGTTTTGCAGACATTACAGCGACCTCGTTAGTGGCTGTTTCAAGCATCTCCCCATTAAGGAAAACGTCTACCCGCATCCTTTCGAGATACGAAAAACCATAGAGAACTTCCTCTATGGCCTCAATTGCATCTTCAGGCTCCACATCTACAAGGAAACCGAGAGTGCCCATATTAATTCCCATTATGGGAAGAGGGTCTTTCATTTTGGCAATGTTCCGCAGGACTGTCCCATCGCCTCCCACAGTTATGATAAGTTCGACTCCCTCGTCCCTCATTCTTTCGACAGGAGTCCCCTCAATTCTCAGGACATCGGCTGTGGCAGTGGAAACATAGATCTGCACCTTCGACTGGAAGTTCGCGATAATATTCCTTACCATCTCAAGTACTTCAGGACTATCACAGCGCGATGCGAGCCCTATTTTTTTAATTGCCAAATTATCCCTCTGCGAGTAAGCTTAAAAGTTTTTTATGTACGTGTCCGTTGGACGCGACCATCTCCACTCTGGCAGTAACATTATCAGGAAGTCTTAAAGTCTTTCCGTATCCGTCCGTAACAAGCCCACCGGCTTCTTCAAGGATAAGCTGACCTGCTGCCACATCTGTTACACGCAGAGCCTTTCGGACATCCACAAAGGCATCAAGCCTGCCTGAGGCTACATAACACAGTTCAAGCGCCACGCTCCCGAACAACCTCACGCGACGGACATTGCTGTATATCTTTCTGGTCCTTTCCACGTTTTGCCTGTAGCCGTATACACTGACACAGAGTTTATTCAGGTCCGAATTCGCGGAGGGTTTGATTTTATTCCCATTCAGATATGCGCCCTTTCCGGCTTCTGCATAATACTCTTCCTTGAGGGCAAGGTTGCTCACATACCCGAACCTGAGGTCTAAGAGGTCGTGAGAGGCAAAAGCTATTGAAACGCTGTAGAAAGGAATTCCTGCAGAAGCATTATATGTCCCGTCGAGGGGGTCAAGCACAACAGAAAACTCAGGAGACTTCCCGATAACAAGTTCACCAAGTTCTTCACTGAGTATCCTCATGGACCTGCCGTCTGCCTTAAACACCTCGATAATGGCATCCTCTGCTGCAAGATCTATACCGGTAGTCGGCGTCCCGTCAGCTCCCATACATACGAAGCTGCTTGCCGAATCAGTGCCCACAAGGTCACAGGTTGCATCGTATGCAGCCTTGAAAGCCTCCCGGCACAATTTTAAAAAGTTTGAATCTGAAGTCATTAAGGGTCGGATCCTTCTTATCTCAGGGTTCCAGGTTCCACATACCAGGTTTTCGGGTACCTGGAACTGAGGTTTCGTAAATCAGGACTCAGGAAATTCGTCAGAAATTTCACTAGAATGTTCGTCAGAAAGTGTATCAGATACCCTGAGTCCCGGAAATCAAGAGCCTCGGGAAGGCTCAGAGCCCAAGGGCTTTATTTGTTTTCTGGATTGATTTTGCGCCGTCGCTCTCAAGCTCCATCATTGCGCGGATAGCATCCACGTTTTCAGGGACCACAATGGATTCCTGATGGATAGCCTGGAAGAAGTAGAGTTCCCCTTCGTGCATGGTGACGGAATCAGTCCAGACGCAGTTTTCCCACATATCGTTTCTGGGGCGCTTTATGTCCCTGGCAACTTCCATGATTTCAGCCGTGGAAGATATGCCCTGTCCTACGAAACGGATTCGTGACTGGGAACCAAGCACTTTCCTGATGTCTTCGGCAGTGCACTCGTTCTTAAGCTCCATGTTCACGGTGTGCAGGTGCATGAGGGTCGTCGGGATTTTCATGGCGGCTGAGGTGATATTGATCTGGGGAATAACAGTCTTCACATCGGGACCGTGGTGGGAAGGCAGCTTTATCGGGTCCGGTACGATTGCATTGATCGGTCCCTTCTTTATATCATTGGGATCGGCTGACCTTCGGGTAAGAGTTACCCTTACCTTCTTTACCCCAAATGCTTTGTCTATGGGATAGATGACTCTGCAAAGCCCTGTGGTGTTGCAGGAAACCACCCTCAAGAAGTCAAGGCCCAGAGCCCCTTCGTAGTTTGAGACGGCGTTAAAGGAAAAACCCGTAAGTTCGTGCTCCTCACCACCCTGCCAGATGGCCTTTACCCCGGCTTTTTCGTACAGGGCTTTATTAGCTTCCCCCACTCCTCCAGGAGTGCAGTCCACAACCAGGTCGGCTTTTTCCACCATTTCCTCAATGCTCCCGGCGGCAGGTATTCCTGCCTTTTCAAAAGCTCCCAGATTGGCGGCAGGGGCATAGATGTCATACCCTAGCTGGTGGGCTACTGCAGCCTCATAGTTTGGCTTTGTCTTGGAAACGCCTATGATTTCCATATCGTCCTGAGCCTGTACGGCGTCTGCAACTCTTTTCCCTATAGTTCCGTAACCGTTTACTGCAATCTTTGCTTTAGCCATTTATTATCCTGTCCTGTTTATCCTGAACTATCCAATTCAGGATTAGTCTAAATTATAGTAAATTAGTCTAAATAAATTAGTCTAATTTGTAGTAAATTAGACTAAATTAGAGTGAATTACAGTCTAATAGCCTGAACAACTGAAAATTGTTTTTTATAAGTTTGCGATTTCCGGGTAGTGAATTAAACTAATCTACATATATGCATAAATTTAAAGTGTTTCATGGATTTATAATGCACGTATGAAATTAAGAGATGCTAAAAACTGCCCGATCTTCGAACTAAGATACTGATTTAAGTGATAAATATTTTGAGTGCTTTAAATTTACGCCTGATTGTTGATTGTTATATCTCAGGTAACATTGAGGTTATAGAGAAGAATAGATAAATGCTTTTCCCGGGTAGTTATTGCAAATTAAAGAAACTGGAGGAGAGATTCAGTGCTTCCGGAGCTTCCAGATGGTTTTCCGAAAGGTTAGAAATTCACCGGTTCTTCAGTAAATTAGCAAGACTCTTTATCAGACCTATCTTCCCACTAAAACAGATGATCTTATTCCTGCTAAAGAAAAAAGGTCAATAAGCAGGTAAAACTCAGGAAGAAGTAAAGTAAAAAAGTAAAAAAAATCAATTTGACAGAATAAGGGCTTCCCCGCGTGAGAAATTGATTTCCTTTATTGAGCCTTCAACCGTCATTTTATCTCCGAGGATTCCGGTAAGCTGAATTGAGTTTCCTTCAACCAGAATCTTTGCTACAGACTCCATGACCTTCTCTCGGTTTTCTCCACGAAGCATAATTACATTAAGTTCACACATCTTAGATCTCTCCTTATACTGTTCTTCTTATACGGTTTAGATAATAGATAATTATATATCAATAAATATCTGGCTTGCCTGTATTTTGAAACTGCCAAATCTGATAAAATTCCGCATTGACCTTAAAGTATTTTTCATTAACTATATTTAATGTGTAGCTCTGCTCGATAAAAAGTTGCCGAAAAAATCCGGCAGCCGGAAAATCTTAAAAAATATACCCCGAAATATCAGGACAAAAGATCCGACAGGCGCGAACTTCAGGGGAAGTTCATCAGTTTTGCAACAGACAGGCCCTGTTCAAGCCCGAGGTCTTCAGCCACACACTCGCATTTTGTAAGGAGCATATAGGCAATCGGCCCGAAATTATGTTCGGAGAGGGTCTCGTAGTTTGCCATGCCCTTGCTGATGATAAGGGTTGCGTCTTTCATTACGTCGAGAAGTTCGGCAGGGGCTTCTTCGATCAGGATACCTACAGCATTTGAACCTGTGGTCATTATCCTGTCAACCTTTTTATCGATTTCAAACTCTTTTACCTCTTCTAATGTAACATCTGTGAGAATGGGACCTCCTCGGACCACGAGTGTGATATTTCCGCCGAGTTTTTTTATCACGTCGAAAACTATAATATCAAAAAGGATCTCTCCGCAGTTGTCGGCAATGTAGACAACATCCTTAAGGAGCCCCATCATCTTTGGGGTATCATCAACGTCAAGCCCATGTTCGAAAAGTTTTAGAAAAGCAGCTTCAAATTTATCTTCGCTGGCATCAAAGCCCATAATCCCGAAATCAAAATAATTCGCGACAACCGACGCAAGCACTGCCCGCCTGAAGAGTTCCCCGTCGTCAGGAGAGTTTTCGTAAATTTTTTCTTTTGCTGCGGGCAGGACTTTTAATGCAGCCTGGTTGATGAGCTTTTTTGTGACTTCATATGGATCATTGTCTTCGAGGATTTCATAGCACTTTCGGTGAATTTTAGTTGCTACGGATGCTGATACCGCCTCGGGGTCATAATGTTTATTCATGACGTCAAGGCATTCATGAATCGTCTTGCAGATCAGATCTTCATCATCCGTTGAAAGCTTTGATTGAAAATGCACTCTCGAAAGCAGGCAGTAGGTACAGCGTGGGTTCATCTTCATGGGGAATCTCCCTGTTTTTTGGATTATATGATAGGGTTTTTCAGAATGTTATTGGTATGTTTGGCAAGTGTTATACCTTTACTCTTTCTGGTACAATAAACCTTTAAAAAAATAAACCTTTAAAAAGGTAACCTGTAAACCTGGATATTAAATAAAAAATTTAGATCTGAAGATTTCACTACAGCCCCGTATGTATATATGTCCTCTACGTCTCACAAAATGTATAAAGGCAACGAACTTTGCCAGCAGATTTTTTTGAAAAGGGAAATTCTTTATAGCTGATGAATCTAAAATAATTTACAATGATTTCCGGGATCCGAAACTTCAAATTATTTCCAATTCTGGTTTTACTTACAACACTGTTGATCTTTTCTGCAGTTTTTCCAGTTCCTGCATCTGCACTTACCGAGGTTGAGGTAAACCCTGTCAATACACCTGACGGTGCAGTCGTGTTGATCGTTGACGGCTTAAGTGCCCCTTTTATCTATCCGGAGCTTACACCGCACGCACTTGACGGTACACCCCTTGAAAACGCCAGGCTTGAGAATATTCCGGAAATAGGCAAAAACAGTGCCCGGATTCTCGAGTTTCGTGCTCCGCAAACATTTACCGAAGGCGGACACTCGGTCCTTGTTACCGGAAACCCGAGTGCAGACAGCGAGTTTGTTAGTTTTAAAGATGCAAATATTTTCGATGTTTTACACAGTGAGGGCTATCTCTGTATTGCTGTAATGGAAAAAGGGGATTCCTGGTCAATCTGCGCCGAACAGGATGCTGTCCTGAGGGATGAAAACAACTCACTAAAGAAGATGGAGATAGTGCTTGCGCAGTATGAACATTCCCAGGATAATCCGGTGCCATCCGGGCTTTTGCAGCTAATGGAAGAGAAGGCTGACCTGGCTCCGGGATATGTCACCTCAAAAGAGACTGGGGAAAAGTATAACGGATATAACAGGTGGGGTATTGAAACTGCCTGTGCTGTTGTAGAGTACATGGCAAAAAACAGGCCCGGGCAAAAATACTTGCTGACTGTCAATGTAGGGGCAATTGATATGAGCGGGCACTACAGGGGCAACTATGGATATATAGACTGCATCGAAAACCTTGATTCGGAGCTTTTATCCCTCTATAAACTATGTGAAAAAAACAACCTTGCTTTTGTCCTGACCTCAGACCATGGGATGGCTTTTTCGGCAGATGGTTCTAAAGGAGGGCATCAGTCCGAAAAATACTCGGTATCGGATGAAGCGCAGATGGTCCCGCTCATCGTATATGCGCAGGATGTCGAGAGCGGAGTTATCAGGGGAGAATTCGGGCAGGAGGACTTTGCTCCCACCCTTCTTGGAATCCTTGATGTCCCGGACAGGCCCAGGTTTACGCAAGGAGAGCAGATCCTGCTTACAGGGCACGTGAACCTGAAAGTCAAACTTCCTGAAAAAGGATCCGTAGAACTCAGGAAAGATGGAAAAGTAATCTCATCTCCAGGAAACGATGACCAGTTCCTTTTCCTCGGCCTTGAGCCGGAGAACTCCTATGCTGTCGGGGCTGTTCTGAATTCCGGAAATAGCCTTGAAGAAAAGGAGAAAGAGTTTTCTCTTAAAACTGATTCGGTGATCGAATTCGGGAGTAAAGGAGCCAAAACAAAGGAAAGTGAATCCTCCCTGGAGGGAGCAAAAGAAGAAACCAGCTCTGCAGGTGTTTTCGGAGACGGAGATTCGATTTTTGGCAGGAACTCAACGCACCTGATAGGATATTTCCTGATAGGAGCAATAAACCTTGCAGGGTTTTTTATCATTATGAAAATTCTGAAAAAACACGGTTGATATTTTTGGCTCAGAGTTTCTGTTCAGCTAATGCTTTCGTTTTTACCTATTGTATGCAGGTGGGCTCAAGCGGACTCAGGTGGACTCAGGCGGGTTCAGGCAGACTCAGGCAGGCTAAAGCGGCAGGCAATACTATGCGCTGGATAAAGGGGGCATCTGTTTACCAATAGGGAGTTAAATCTAATAAATGGGCTTTATAATTACCAAAAGGGAGTTAAAAAGAATGTAACGGAACTGTCATTCAGGTTTCCCGGAATAACATCAACAGATTTCTCAGGCACTTCCAAAAAAGCGATAAAATTGATGAAATTATAAAAACGGTAAAAATAGCTAAAAACAGTATAAACCTATGGTTTACTTATGGTTTACCTGCTGTTTACCTCTAATTTGATACAAACCAGTTATTTTTAAACGTTGAATTTATGCCTTAGTAAAAATTATTTAATTCCTTTTCCCTCTGGCTAATACTATCATTAGATATGCTTTTCTTTTCTATTCGTATTTTTATTTATTTAGTTTTCGTTTTTTCATTCCAGTTAATAGTAACACTTTTTATGTTTTTATAATCAATGATTTATTTTTATTACGTCTCCTGCCCTACATCCCTTGTTTTTTATCCTGCAAAATATATTTTTTTATGAAACCGTTGTCGTTCAATGCAATCAGTGGTTTTATTTTGCGTAATAAAGGGATAGAATGTTATACGATAATTATAATATTATACTCGGTCTCTTATACACTATTCAAACACTAATAGTATGTCTAATAATCATACGCAATATTCACTCACTAATATATTCAATTAAGCGTAAACTATACTCCGGATGTTACACTGACAACCCCCTACCAGAACATTCACTTTTCTGAGGTGCCGGATACATGGACTTTGATGCTATTGACGATTTTGTGTACGATGTTATTGGAATAATCGGATCTGACCAGAAAAACCTATCCTGTGCAGCTGATTTTGCTCTGAAAAGCTCTAAAGAAAAATCTTATCCCCCAAAACTTTTACTTGAACTCTCTAACGCATGCAAGCAGCAAAAAATGCACATGGAAGAATACGTTTTTGCAAAGGTCTGCTTAATGCAGGCTTCCGGAAAGCTCCGCGAAGATTCCTGCTATGCGCTGGGTATTGCAGCACATGTACTGGGCTTTTCCCCTGAAGCCGAAGCAAGCTACCTTGAAATCCTGAACGAAAACCCTGAAAATGCAGATGTAAGATGTGCTTACTCTGAGCTTCTTTTAGAGCTCGGAAGGGTTCAGGAAGCCGAAAATGAGTATAAAACCGTTCTTGAAACCTCGCCCGAAAATGTAAAGGCAAATACCGGGTACGCTTACCTTCTGGCCGAATACGGGCATGTAGATGAAGCAGAGGAATGTTACTCGAGAGCACTTGCCGGTAACCCGAACTATGTCCCTGCCAGAGGCGGGTATGCAAACCTGCTCTTTGAACTCGGAAGGCTCAGGGACGCCGAGAAAGAATACAGACTTGCCATGAAGCTGGACCCCGAAGACCCAAGCCTCCACCACAACTTCGGGGTTTTGCTCTCTTTCCTTGGGCGCTCTTCGGAAGCCGAGGTCGAGTACAGGAAGGCCCTTTCCCTTAACCCCAGGCACAGGAGAACTCTGTTCAACTACGGAAACCTCCTCGCAAGGGAAGGCAGGGTCTCGGAAGCTGAAGAACAGTATATGGAAGCCCTTGCCCTTGACCAGAACGATGCAAAAGTCCACTCAAACTATGCAAACCTTCTTGCTCGCTTTGGAAGAAGGTACGAAGCTGAAATGGAATACAAAAAAGCTCTAAGTCTTGACCCGGAAAGCGTTGAGGGACATTACAGCTACGGAAACCTTCTTTCAGAACTCGGGCGCTTACCTGAAGCAGAGGACGAATACAAGAAAGCCCTTGCTCTCAATCCATATTATCCTCCACTCCACTACAACTACGGACTGCTCATGAGAAAAATGAGTCGTTTTGACGAAGCTAAAATCCAGTATACGAAAGCAATGCAGCTCGATCCGGATATAGGGAACAAAATGACCGATTCCTGGATTATTCTTGATTAAGAGCAATTAAGCATCAAATCTAAGCATCAAATCTAAGCATCAAATCTAAGCATCAAATCTAAGCATCAAATCTAAGCATCAAATCTAAGCATCAAATAATAACCAAATAATCCGAACCAAAATATTCCGGCATTCAAAAATAACAACTATCGACAATCCGGCATATATAAAGACTCCAGTTTGAAGTAGTGACTCAGGCTGGAGCAACTTTTCATTGATTTTAACTGATTTTTTGCTTTAATCCGGCTTTTTCTTTCCTGTTCAGGCCAAATTTTCGGTTTTACTGAGACCGATTTCCAAAGGCAATAATTTTCAGTTCTCCTTTCTCTATATAGGCAAAAGCAGCAGCGTTCCCGAGTCCGACATAATCCGGGCAGGAGAAAAGGGAAAGCAGTTTCCCGTCGAACCACCATTCATATCCGGTTCTGAGAGCTGTGTGCCCTCTCACAATCTTTTTCAAACCATTTGTTTCTAAAAAGCCGTCAACAATATCAGGCCCGAATTCCTTAACAGTAGAACCTCTTGATGAAGTGCTCAGCCCCGGACGGTTCGAGGGATCATTCCATAGATAAGGAAAAGCGCCTTCTTTTGTGATGGCATCAACACTCTCGGTTCCATTGATTCCTCCGTGCACACAGAAGGTATGCCCCGAGATTATTGCTGCTACCGGCAGCCTGTCATATGTCCTGCTGACATTCAGAAGAAAACCCTGATCAAAGCCAATTTCCTCAAAAAAGCCGTAATAGAGGTTCATATCCACAGTTTCATGGTTCCCTCTGAGCAGGAAAATGTTTTGAGGCTCCTCAAGTTTCAGCCGGAAAAGCCTTATAAGGACTTCTGTGCCCTGCATCCCGCGGTCTACATAGTCACCCAGAAAAAGCATGTATTTACAGCCAAGTTCTTCTCTCATTTCCATTACAAAGTTAAGGGCATCTAGGTCTCCATGGATGTCCCCGATAAGCATAATAGACTCCGTAAATGCCGGGTCAATCCGGAGCACGGCAGGTTCGGAATCCAGTACGTTATTTATCTTCGGGAGGAGAAGGCTCAGTTCTTCTTTTGTTTTTGCTTTTTCAAGGTCATTTATTGATTTTATGGAACCACCCCGATAAATCCAATTAAATAATGTCTGAAGAGGTTTTAAAGATTGTAAAGACCGCTTGTCGGAAATTTTTCTAATGAGATAAGAGGGAGTTTTACTCGATAAGCATTTCTGAGCCAGATACAAAAGGTCAGTATGCAGCTCATATTCAATAATAAATTCCTGCACGAATATCAGCTATTAAACCTTATTACCTGCATATACTAAAACAGGAAAAACCAGTTCAAGCAGGAAAGACCGAAAGCAGGAAAAAGCAGTTAAATAATAAAGAATGAAAAATAAATATATTTGTGAAGTTTAAGGATCTGAACGGGAGTACAGGACAATGGAACTTGATATCAGTGAGCAGGACCCCGAAGAGATGGATCTTGCCGATGTTGCGCTTGAGTATGAAGAGCTTGTCTCTGCAATATCCATTCTGGAAAAGAGGCGGGAAGAACTTAGAGCCCGAATTATGGATACCTTTGCGGAAAAAGAAATTGATGTCCTGAGAATAGGGCATGTGGAGCTCAGGCGGCACAGGGCGGATTGGAAGCTCTGGCACATTAACAGGCTAAAGCATTATCTTGTGGAACGTGAACTCTGGGATATGGTCGAATCAGTAGACAGGAAGAACCTCAGTAAGCTAATAGAGAAAGGTTTCCTGACCGAAGAAGAACTTGAGGGCATGTATGACGTGGAAACAAGGTACAGTTTGCGTGTGAACAGAGTTTAATTTAGTGATCGGATCTTTGCGGCACTGACTTTCAATTTGTTACTTCATCTGGTTGGTAGGTCGATCCAGAACTCGCGAGGTACATGACGAGAATAGTGAAAGATAACTTGTGGAGAAAAGTGGGGAATCGTACCAGCCTGTGCATGATCTCGCAGTCAGGGACTGCAAAGTAGTTCAAGAATACTATAAGTCAATACAGGTATTGGCTTAGTATATTTTATTTTGTGTTACTTCTGATTTTTATAATATGCAGAATATGGTTGCAGTCGAGTATTCGTTATATAGTTTCTGGCCAGATCATCGAACTATCAACGATCAGGAGATAACTTTAGATTCAAAACAGGTATGAAAAACGGATAGTTAGAGAGAATGGCCAGAAAACTTATAAGGAGTTAGATCGAAGGGATTTATGGAGTTCAGAAGTGTTTTCCAGGTACCGCCCGAACTCCACAAAATACGCCCTAAAGGCATGAGTTATGTTAGCTTTGTCTGTATTTAAGGCTTAGCTTGCCTGATTCTGCCTCCTGGGTATAAGATACACAGGAGATTAAAGTATGAACCGTATAAAATTGGAGTAAGTATACTTGTTTTAGCAACACTGCTGGTTGGTATGGTGTTAATACCGGCAGTAAGTGCACAGGAAGAAAAAGATTATTCTGTAACTGCCGAGGAAGCTTTTAAGCATGCCAATGCAAACATGATAAACTTTATCGCAACTAACACATCAGGATTTGAAAACTGGACAGGTGCATCTGTTGATTCCAAACCACTGGAGCTTTACGATCCAACTGGTCAAAAATTATATTATCAATTTTCTGTCTATAAAAATAAAACCCTGATAGGTATAATCGACATTGCTGCAGATAAAAGGCTTGGGCAAACAGTCCAACTTGTTTTATTTGAGCCAAAACCTTTTGATGCCACTACAGTTATGAATAAATCAATAGAAATCGCCAAAAATGAATACCCTGATGGAAAAATCAAATCGACACAGATGGTTGTATACGATTATCCTCTCGTAGGAGCAATGACTATAGTAAAGGACAAAACAACAGGAGATGAACATCGGATATTTGTGGATGCTTATACCCTTGATGTGGTACCAGATAAACCCGCAACTGAAACAGAACCCGGAATAGGGTCAATATATGAGCAGAGATTAAAGAATGGGATAGAAAATAATCTAAAACACTGGCAAAAAAGTGATGAACTTGTTAAATCTATAGAACAAGCAGCAGCTACTAAGGGAGTTAGTATTAATGCGGCAGTCACTGAAGAAAAGATTAAAAAACTCAGTGCCGATATAACAAACTCGAGAACTGATGTTGAAGTAGATCTCGGTGCTACTGTATATGCGCAAATAACGAGCTACTACTGTGGTCCAGCAACTGCCAAAATGATTACTGAATATTATAATGATGAAAGCCCTCACCAAACTACTATATATGAGATGATGAACGGAGTAGCTCCTAACGGGGTTACTAATTCCCAGCAGTTACTTTATTATCGTTCAAGCAGTGGATTAAATAAACCTAATTCATGCGAGTAACGTACTATAACATTTGCAGAAGCTACTAATGAAATTGACAATAGAAGGCCTTTCAAGAGTGCAGTTGGCGCATTTTATGGAGACGGGGGCCATGCTCGAATGTGTCGTGGATACAAAATAAGTGGTTCGGATGAGTATTTGCGTATAGGTGATCCTAACCCTGTGTATTTCCGTGTACCTTATTGGGAAGCATATGGTTCTGAAACTAATCGTATATATGTGAGGAGTTAAAACTCCTCATTTTTCACGGTGACTTATATGAAAAAAATTAGCAAAGCAGTAGTTGTTTTCATTGTTTTTCTAATTATCGTAGTACTGATGAAGCAATCTCACGAAGTTAAAGTGGTTGATTTATCTATTCAATTTGAAAATGAAACTACTGAGCCGGAAGTAAAAGCCATTCTTGAAAATTACAACATACCTGTGAATTATACCATAGACTACAATTCTAATATTTCGTGTGGAATGTACTACGTAAAAGTAGATGAATATAAGATAAATGAATTAAGGAAAGATGAAAACTGGACTTCTTTAGTTGAAATCAAAAAAGGAAATTATAACATAATTATGTTATCTGCAGAATTTGTTCCAGATGAAAATTTTCTTACAATACTAGAAAAAAATAACCTTCAGTTGAAAAAGGCAGTTGTGTGTTATATCCATTTTGGAGACGGGTCACCGGGCTGGATTGTGGGAAAGAATTGTGTTTTAGAAAAGGATGCAATCAAGATAAAAAATGAACTTGAAACAAATGAGAAAATTTTGACTGTAGGTCTTGGGTATATTGATGGGTAATACTCCAAGCTTTGGATCATTGGGAAGCTTGGCTTGCCAATATGGGGGAGGAAGTTCAAAAAAAAGTTACAAAGATTGGATGACCAAAAGTCGTTGGAAAAGTATATGCATTTAGATTCTGGTCCGATATAAAAACAGTTGAAGTCGCGGATTCAAAAATCAACCGTATATAAGTGGGATTTACCCCCTCCTCATTTGTTAGGTGTTGGTATGAGTAAAATCGGCAAGGTAATCACTATTTTTATTGTATTTCTAACTCTCGTAGTGCTTTTGGGATTGTTTACAAAACCACTAAGTGATATTAGAACGCCAGCTAACAATGAGCTTAAGGTGAGTGGGATGAATATCCGATTCAAAGACGGAACTTCCGAATCGGAAGTTAAAGCTGTTCTTGAAAACTATAAGAACTATAACATGAATACGAACTATAGCATAGATTGCAACGCGGGTTCTGTGGGAAACAAATACTACATTATGGTAGACAAAGATAATCGGGATATAAGACGCGAATTGAGAAAAGGGATGGAGGAAGAGAATAAAGATTGGATTATATCTTCTTCTGCTACTGGCATCAGAAAAGGAGATTCTTACGTAATCGCGGTATCCGAACAGGCTGTCAATGATGAAAAGTTTCTTTCGATACTGAATAAATATGACACTCAGGTGAAAAAGTTCGTCTGGTGCTATATTCGCTTTGAAAAGCCGGATGGATCTAAGTATTGGATTCCAGAGGAAAATGCAATCAGAATAAAAAATGAGCTTGAAAATAATGAAAGTATTTTTACTGTATCTATTGACTACATTTATGATCAGTAACTTAGATACATGTTTTTAAAAACGCTTCAAACCGTGACCTCTTCACTCCCGATGTAATAAAAAAGATGACCGGTTCAACTTTAAAACGGGATTTATAATATACCGGTCTTCTCAAAAAATCCTTCAAGAAGCACGGAGTGAGCCTAAAAACTGCATACTTTGTAGGGGTCTGCGCCCATTGAAAGAGCTACGAGCTGGGCAATATTCATATGCACCATGTCGTACTCTACCCCGTACTCTTTTTCAATTACAGGCTGGTAGCGGTCGTACTGTATCTGGCAGTTCGGACACATGTGGAGCATTAACTCCACTCCGTTTCTCTGAAAGCTGTCGAGTTTTGCTTTGGTAACCTGAAGAGAGGTACTTTTTTGAGGCGGAGCTGGGAAAAGCCCATTCCACAGGTAAGGCTACGGGCGGTATTTTATAAGAATTTGTCTAAAAAGAGAGGATCTAAGTTATGGAGAGGCTTGTCAAAGATTAGAAGATTCCTGACGCTACAGACTCATAGGAGATACAAACACAGATATTTTTGGTGTAAGAATGTAAGCAGCCAATAAATATCATCATATATGATTATAAATTTGAATTCTTGCATTCCAATATAAACTCTTGAATATATGTCAAGGAGATCTGCTTATACATATAGTTACTGGCAGTTACTGGCCAAATCATCAAGCTATCGAAGATTCAGAATATTGTAGACTCAAAACGGGCATGAAAAACGGATAGTTAGAGAGAATGGTCGGAAAACTTATAAGGAGTCGACTATGAGGAGTTTATGGAGTTCAAAAGTACTTTCCCAATAACCCGAACTCCATAAAATACGCCCTAAGAGGCATAATTTATGTTAGCTTTGCGTGTATTTAAGCTTGCTGATTCTGCCTCCTGGGGAAGAATAACTTTAGGAGTTAGACGAATGAGTAGAATCAAAATTACGATAAGCATACTTCTTTTGGCAATGCTGGTCGGTATGGCGTTGATACCAGTTGCAAGTGCACAGGAAGAATCATCGAATGGGACTTACTCATTAAATGAAGTCAGCGAAAAAAAAGCTGAAGAAGTTGCATCTTACTCTATAAAAGAGATTTATAGATCCATATCTAATTTTTCAGACTGGGAAGACGCAACTGTGAAACTATCTACTGTTTACTACGATCTTGATGGTAAAAGGTCAGCCTATTCATTTATATCCATGATACATGGGACACGAGTAATAAACACTACCTAACTTTTGGGAGCTGGACTGGAGCTATGGCAACATGGGTGAGGCCTTAACCACCCATTATATTATTATTGAATTGAGGCACACAAATGTTTTACAAGAAAGTGAATAAAAAGATAATATTCATAATATTTTTAATAGTTGTTCTTATCGGAGTATGGCTTGTGCTTGACCTCATTAAAATAGGCCCAGGATTGCCCCCCTCAGAGGGCATGCCAGGATGGTACATACCAGGAGCCTGGCAGGGAAATGAACTGAGCTGTACATCACTTTTTCCGAAAATTTCTCCTTATTGTAATGCAGGAAACTATTCTGGAGGAAAATTTATAAATGTTTGGTACTTCGACGATGAATCTAAATTTTTAAAAGGAGAAACTACCCTTTATGAGTATCTGGAAGAAAAAGGTAATGTATCCCATCAAGAGCTGAATATTAGTGCAGAACTTCTGGAAGTAATTGAAAAGCGTGAAGCTAAAAACTCCTGGAGCCCCGTTTATGGTCCTTACTCATTTAATGCAACTGGGTATATAAGTCCAGAAACATCAGGATATTTCCTGGTGTACAAGAATTCTTTCCTTAAAGATAGAGAAGATTATTTCATAGTTTATTATGGAATCAGGGGAATGGCAAATCTCACTGAAGAAACACCAGAACTAAAGAAATTGATTGCTGAGTCCTATTATATGGCTAATGGAGAAGGGAAAGTTGATGGCTTAAAGCTGGAGAACAAAAAAGGAAAAGGTAATTTCAGTAGTTCGCTAAAATCTTTCCTCCACTTTTAATCTGCCTCCATTTATCTCAGATACACTACTACTATCCTAACTCTTGACTTTCGTCGGATCAATTCCTCAATGAGAAGTATAAATCGGGTTCTTTGGAGCTTTTGCCGCCTCCAACCTGAGCAAGAATAAACAGGATGAAGGATTATGAATTTCTCAGAGATACAGATTATTGGAGAAGAGAAAACATTCAGGGGTTCAAAAAGTGGAATAACTATTGACACTTATTCAATTCCACTCCCATGTGTGGCAATGTATAATAAAGCACGCAGAGAAGATACCCTTACAAAAGCTTTGGGAATAACTGCACTTGCGATTTTAATACTGGTGAGCGTAGTAAGTGCAACTCCATTTGCATACGTTACTAACTCCGACAGCAATAATATCTCTGTAATTGACACAGCCACAAACAAGGTTACAGCCACAGTAGATGTAGGAGAACATCCCTCTGGAGTTGCAGTCAGTCCGGATGAAACAAAGGCATATGTTGTGAACTCACGTAGCAACACTGTATCTGTAATTGATACCACCAAAAATAAGGTTATAAGCACAGTGAAAGTAGGAACCTATCCTCAAAAAGTTGCAGTCAGTCCGGATGGAAATAAGGCATATGTGACGGGCTTCAGCTACGGCACTGTTTCTATTATTGACACAACCACAAACAAGGTTACAGCCACAGTGAAAGTAGGAAACTTTCCTTTTGGGATTGCAGTCAGCCCGGATGGAAAAATGGTATATGTGGCGAATTCTGGCGGTTACTCAACTAACTTTACAGGTACAGTCTCTGTAATTGACACAACCACAAACACTGTTGCAACCATGATACCTACAGGAAACAATTCACTTGAAGTTGCAGTCAGTCAGGACGGGTCAAAGGCATATGTGATGAACTCTAATATTCGTCATGACTCCACAGCTACTATTTCTGTAATTAACACAGGTACAAACGAGGTTACAGACACAGTGGGCGTAGGAGACATTCCTCGCGGAATTGCGGTCAGCCCGGATGGGAAAAAGGTATATGTAGCGATACATTATCTCAGCAATTCACTTACAGGTGCTGTTAATATAATTGATACAGCCACAAACAAGATTACAGCCACTGTGCCTGTAGGAAAGGCACCTTGTGGAATTGAAGTTACCCAAGACGGAACAAAGGTATATGTGGCAAATTATGCGAGTCACACTGTCTCTGTAATTGACACAACCACAAACACGGTTATAGACACAGTAACAGTAGGAAAATATCCTATAGGAGTTGCTATTGGGCCCTCTGTAGATTCCAATATAACTAATCAAAGCGCAAAGGCTACCTCTAACGCAACTGAAGGTACAGAAGTTAAAGAAACTAACTTATCATCCTCAGAAGAAAAAAACGCTGTCGAACTAAATAATTCAAACAATAATATTTCTGAATCCGATAACTGTAATCGCTCAGGTGAAAATGAATCGAGCAAAAATAACTCTACTCCAGGCTTTGGATTATTGGGAAGCTTGGTCTGCCTGGGCGGTGGATGGAAGTTCAGAAAAAAATAATGCAGGACTTGGATAATCAGATTGATAGCACATATTTAAATTGCAGATTAAAATCTGTAATTGCTTTTTCGTAAAATAACGTGCTTGAGAGGAAAATTTGTAATTTATATCATTACCCGGATCGAATAAATTACCCTCTATTACTATTTTCTTATCCCGTTTAAATTGTCCGGATCTCAGGATGGATGGACAACAGTAAATGGTCAGCTTTTTACAGGAGAAGGAACGTACGATATATAATATGAAATGCCACCCATTAAAACCGGTGGCTTCCTGATTCATTACCTGTTGTTCTTATTACATACAAGTATACTATAATTAATCCTAATGCTTTACTTGCGGAATTTACTCAACAGGTTTCAGAACTCCTGTTGTTCTTTTTATTGGATTTTTAACATATCATGCTATTCTGACTTCAAAAAATCATAATATTTGCTATCTTTTGATTAGCCCTGGTGTGGTCTTGCAAAACCGCTTGATGCGGAAAAATCGTCTATATGAGGATTTGTGGGTGGTGCTGTGGGTGCTATGCAGCAGCCTCAAAATGAGATCTATCGCCCAATTGATGGTGAACAACTAAGCATATCTTAAAATCCTGAACGTACTCGTTTTGAAATCAATATAGTAAAACCACATTTATTTATACTGTATTCCATAAATATAATAATGTTTTTAAGTAAAACCAAATAACTGCGCGTATAATAGTCGGACGAATATAAATGGGTATTTATTTATAGCCTGCCAAATAAATTAACTGTATAGGTAAAATTTAGGAGGTTTTGGGCATGGATATAGATGCCGTAGACAAGCTGGTTTTTCATGTAATCGAAAAGGTTGCAGAAGATGAATGTGATCTCGATGAGGTCGTTGAGTTTGTCATTTCTTTTTCACGTGAGCACTCGCTTTTGACAGAGACTCTGCTGAAACTCTCCTTTATTTTCGGCAACGATAAGATGTACAGGGAAAAGTATGCATTTTCCAGGGCATGCGCGTTACTTTTATCAGGGAAAATGCGGGAAGAAGCCCACATGGAGGCGGGGAAAACAGCTTCTTTGCTGGGGCTTGAGGATTTTGCTGCAAGGGAATTTGAAGAGGTGCTTGAGGAAAACCCGGAAAATATAGAAGCTCTCTGCGGATACGGAGCTATGCTAGCCGAACTCGGGAAACTTGATGCTGCAAGAGTCCAGTATGAAAGAGCTCTTGAAATCCACCCTTTCCATGTTGATACGCTCTGCAATTACGGCTGCCTGCTTTACAGGCTCCAGGACCTGGACGGCGCTGAAGAAGCGTACAAAAAAGCCCTTCTCCTTGATCCGAGGCATGTGGGAGCTCACTGCGGGTATGGAATCTTGCTTTACAAATGCGGGCAAAAAACCGAAGCTAACTACCATTATATCCGGGCGCTTGAACTTGATCCAGGGCATGTGGAGTCCAATTTCCGTTATGCCCGCCTCCTTAATGAAAAAGGGGAACCTCTGGAAGCTGAAGCCCACTACATAGAAGCCCTCAAAGCAGACCCGGAAAGCCCGAAACTCCACCTGTTCTATGCCCGTCTGCTTGCAGACCATGGAATTATTCATGGGGCAAGGGTACACTTCAGGTATGCCCTTAAAATTGACCCGGGGGATGTGGAAACTCACTGTGAATATGCAAAGCTGCTTGCCAGGTTCGGGCACAGGCACGAAGCCGAGGTCCAGTACAAAAAAGCCCTTGAACTCGATCCCGGACATTTCGGAAGCCTTTGCGGATACGGAGATCTGCTGAAAGAAAAAGGGCAGTACGCAGAAGCCGAAGAAATCTACAGGCAGGCAGAATATTCCAGACAGAGTTTCTGGTAATTAATTAATGAATCTTGCCTGCTCAGTCAAGTACAATTTCAGATTAGTAGCGCTTCAGATTAGTAGAGCCTCAGGTTAGTAGAGCCTCAGGTTAGTAGAGCCCTAATTTAATACAGCCTCACAGGCTCAATTCCTATTTTTTCCATGAGGCAAGCCGGAATATCAAGTACCTGAAGGACTGAGTCAATTACGATTCCGTCGGAGGTTGCGACAACGAGGTTATTTTCGGAATTTCTGCCTTCAGTTTTCAGGTCGAAATCCGCAGTTTTTGAGGTCCGAGCCTCGCCCGAAATCCCATGTTCTTTGAGTTTGCGGCGGATAAAGCCGGCAAGTTCTCCGCTCCGGCTGATCTGGGCATCAAGCAGGAAGGTTACTGACTTCGGGTGAGCTTCTGATAAAAATTCAAGAACAGAATCCAGAGCCTCCTCGATATCTTCAGCCTGGCGTGCCTTGCTAAAGTAATAGCGGGTGTCCCTGATATATCCGTCGTCGCAGAACCACATGGGTTCGTTTTTCAGCAGGCTGTCCACGCTGAGGAGGACATTGTACCCGTCAAGGAGGAGGTCCCTATCTCTTATACCGTCGCAGGCTATTTTTTTCCTGACTCTGGATACGACTTTATCCGGGGGCATAATCACCCTTGTGAGAATATTTCGTTCCTTGACACTGAGCTGAGAGTGGTCAGACACGAAGCGGATGGTGGCAAATTTAGGATAACCCCAGCGCAGAATGCTTCTGATGTCTCTGGCAGGCTTCAGCAGTTTTTCTTTCAGGTAGGGTCCGGAAAAAGCAGCAGAACTCTCTTGCATAATTTCTCCTTTAAGGAAGGAAGTTCTTTAAATGAGTGAAGATATATGTTATATATACATATTTGCGCGAATAAAAATAGCAATTTGTGCTGCCTGGAAATCAATGTGAATGTTTGCTTGCCGGTTTTTATTCCGGTTTTATTCGATTTAAGCCTGGTTTTCAGCCGGAAGCCAGCTTACGGTTCGGATGTGAGGAAGGTCTATGGCTCCGGTGGAGGGTTCTGTTATGGAAGTTTTGTGGCTGTCTCAGGAAGAGGTAAAAAGCGTTGTGGATATGCATTCTGATATGCAGGTAGTGGAAAGAGCTTTCAGACAGCATGGGCTTGGCAAGGTGCAGATGCCCCCCAAATCCTATCTTTACTATACAGCTTACAACGGCGACCTGAGGACAATGCCTGCATATCTTGAAGAAGAGGACATTACAGGCGTAAAAATCGTAAACGTCCATCCCGGAAACCCTACGCTCGGCCTTCCTACAGTAATGGCGCTAATTATTCTCATTTCCCCAGAAACCGGAGCCCCTGTGGCAATTATGGACGGGACTTACCTTACCGACATCCGGACAGGAGCAGCCGGAGGGATTGCTGCAAAATACCTTGCAAGAAAGGACTCTAAAATTATCGGTCTTGTAGGTGCGGGAAACCAGGCAAGGACGCAGCTTGAAGCCCTCTGTGAAGTTTTTGAGCCCGAAACTGTGAAAATCAATTCCAGGACAAAAGAAAGCTGTGAACAATTTATCCGGGAAATGGCAGACTTCGTGCCCTGTGAAATCCAGTATGAGGAAAGCATTGAAAAGGTCTGCGACTGCGATATTCTTGTTACGACAACCCCTACAAGAAAACCAATCGTAAAAGCCAGCTGGATTAAAGAAGGGACCCATATAAACGCAATAGGGGCAGACGCTGTAGGAAAAGAAGAACTCGACCCCGAACTCCTCCTCCGCTCCAAGATCATTGTCGATGATATGGTACAGGCGCTCCATTCAGGGGAAGTAAACGTACCCCTTTCAAAGCACTACATCTCGGAAAATGACATTCACGCCCAGCTTGGAGAAATTATCGCCGATCTCAAACCCGGCAGGACGAGTGAAGAGGAAATTACGATCTTCGACTCCACAGGGCTTGCGATTCAGGACGTCGCAACTGCGCACATGGTTTATGAGAGGGCTGTCCGGGAAGGGCTTGGCAGACAGGTCCGGATGTTCTGAAACCTGTTTACTATTTCCTTTTCTACTTTTACGGTTTTACTTTTTTTCTATTTCCTACTTTTACGGTTTTATTCTTTTTCTACTTTCTACATTCTGTCTCTGCACTTTTTTCAATTTTTCTATTTTTTCGGTAGTCTCCGATTAACTGGTTTATCTATCCGGAATCCGGAAAATGGATACCTCAGTTTTCTTTCCCTGCGCCGCGCGGAGCTGGAGCCTGCCTGCCAACCAGATTAAAAAACAAATCTTGTACCAGTGCCGTGATTAATAGAGACAATATCCTGGGTATTGTTCCATTAGCCTGCAACCGGCTCTTCCCGCGAAAAAATAGGAGACGCAATTTCACCATCTACACTCTATTTTTTGCTCTGTTCACGTTTTCTATAATTTTGAACGTTCTTTACTATTTTTAAAAATTTCTACTGTCGGTCAGTATTCACTTTTTTTAATTTGTATTTTTTTCAAATGAGTTGCAGCCACTTGATATATCTTTATTTAAATATTTTTTTTTGCTATATTTATAATTATTTATCATGACAAATATGCGAAACTTTTAAGTATATTATTATATTATTACCCCCCGACTTCCTGAAGATGATTTCTGAACAGGGGGCCTGTTTAACCTGCCTTTTTCAGGTAGCGAAGGTCAATGTATGAAATTGTACACATTGCATGAGTGCTTTCCTGAGAACGGGCAAAATATTTGAAGAATTATCCAAAATATGAAAAATCATCTATATGAAAAATCATCTAAAATCTGAAAAATTGCTTATTTACGTCAAATATTAAGAGTTGTATCAGGGATGAATCTATGAAACACCCTATAAAAACCTCAGAATCCGATCCTACCTTTTTTGAGGAAATCAAAGAGGAGACCGGAGCCGAAAAGATTCTGATGTGTTTTAACTGTAAGGGCTGCTCTACAGGCTGCCCGGTTACCGATGTTGTACCTCAGTACAACATAAAAAAACTTCTGCGCATGTCTGCAATGGGGCTGCGGGACCGTGTGCTCAACAGCGAGCACCTCTGGTACTGCACTACCTGCTTCAGGTGTCAAGAACGATGCCCAGAGGGAGTAAAAACCGTGGACACCATGCTTAAGCTTCGAAGTATTGCCGTAAAAAACGGTGTCATGCTTCCAGCTCATAAAAAAATCGCAGAGTACGTGATGCGTACAGGGCATGGTGTTCCGATTGATGAGCAGAACAGGAAAAAGCGAAAAGAGCTTGAACTGGACGAACTGCCCGGAACCGTACACTCCTGCCCGGAAGCCCTTGAAGAAGTAAGGCATCTCATTAAAGCCTGCGGGTTTGACCGGCTTATCGGGTTTGACCAGCAGTCTTTAGCCTGAAACACAAATCAGCCTGAAACACGAATTTGCGATAAGAAGCTGAAAAACATGACGAAAAACATTACAGATAATTCAAAACGTAACCTTTCTCTCTTTTTAGGTTGTATTGCCCCAAACCGTTATCCTGGGATTGAAAGTGCCACCCGGAAAGTGATGGAACGGCTTGGAATTTCCCTGACGGAACTTGAAGGAGCTTCCTGCTGCCCTGCTCCCGGAGTTTTCCAGTCCTTTGACAAAAAGACCTGGCTTACCCTTGCAAGCCGGAATCTCTGTCTTTCGGAATCTCTGGATGCGGACATCCTTACCGTGTGCAACGGCTGTTATGCAACGCTTGCAGACACTAACCGGATCTTAAAAGAAGACCCGGAGGCAAAAGCCGGGGTCAATGAGAAGCTTTCTGAGATCGGAAAGGAGTTTTCCGGGAAGATTGAGGTCAGGCACATAGTCGAATACCTGTTCAGGGAAGTCAGTCCAGAAAAAGTCCGGGATGCAGTCACACACCCTCTCGACCTCAGGGTCGCAGTGCACTACGGCTGCCACCTGATAAAGCCGTCCCATGAAAGAAAACTCGGAAGCGCGGAAAACCCCTCTTTTTTTGACGAACTGGTAGAAGCTACTGGAGCCCGCAGCGTGGAATATGAAGACAAAACAGCCTGCTGCGGAGCAGGTGGAGGAGCCCGTTCTGCCGTTCTGGACGTGGCTCTTGCACTTACCGAAAAAAAGCTCGGGCACATGCAGAGCGCAAATGTGGACTGCATCGTGGATGCCTGTCCTTTCTGCCACCTTCAGTTCGACCAGGGGCAGATTGAGCTTGCAGACCGCCTGGGAAAGGAATTCAATATCCCGGTACTCCATTACTCCCAGTTCCTCGGGCTTGCTCTCGGGTATTCCCCTGAAGAACTGGGCATTCACTTAAACCGCATCCAGAACAGTGAGTTCTATACAAAGCTCGGAGAAAGAGCCGAAAGCAGGTTTCCGGGCAGGAAACTCGGTGCAGGTACCGGGCTTGAAAAGGGCGGAGTGCCGACATGAGCTTCAGCTTCTCTGGAGTAAAAGCTGAAAAACAATGTGTTGAAGCCGAATTTATCTGAAAAACATCTGTAGGAGCTGAAAGCATGAAAACGGACATAACCGGGGCAGTTGCTGTCGTCGGTGGAGGGATTGCCGGGGTACAGGCTTCCCTTGACCTTGCAAATAGCGGGTATAAAGTTTACCTTATCGAGTCCGGGCCGACAATTGGGGGAAAAATGGCCCAGCTTGATAAGACGTTCCCGACTTCGGACTGTGCAGCCTGCATCCTTTCTCCCAAGCTTGTGGAAGCCAGCAGGCACCCGAACATAGAGCTGCTCACATACAGTGAAGTCCTTGCCATTGACGGAGTTGCCGGGGACTTTACAGTAAAACTCAAGAAAAAAGCCAGATACGTGGACGAGACGAAGTGTACGGGCTGCGGGGACTGTATTGAAAAATGCCCGAAAAAAGTCTCAGACAGGTTCAATGAAGGGCTTGCCCCGAGGAAAGCAATTTATCTCGCTTTTCCGCAGGCTGTTCCAAGGGTAATGACCATTGACCCTGATAATTGCATCTACCTTAACAAAGGTAAATGCGGAAACTGTGCAAAGGTCTGCAAACGAGGAGCTATTGACTACACCCAGAAAGACCTCGAACTTTCCCTCAAGGTCGGAGCTGTAATTCTTGCTGCGGGTTTTGAGGCATTTAACCCGGCAGGGCTTGAGGCTTACAGGCCCGAGCACCCCGATGTTGTAACCTCCCTCCAGTTTGAGAGGCTTCTGAACGCTTCCGGGCCCTACCACGGGCATCTCCAAACCTCGAAAGGAAAGGAGCCAAAGAAGATTGCTTTTATCCAGTGCGTGGGGTCAAGGAACCAGAAATTATCGAGAAAGTACTGTTCCTCGGTTTGCTGCATGTACGCCGTAAAGCAGGCTGTGATTGCAAAAGAGCACGACCCGAAGATTGAATGTGCAATCTTCAATATCGATATCAGGGCTTTCGGAAAAGGCTTTGAGGAATTCTACCAGCGGGCAAAAAATGAGAAAAAAGTCCGCTTCATCCGTTCCCGTCCTTCTTGTGTTGAAGCCGACCCTCTGAAAGGTGAATTGAGGATCCCATATGAAGAAGAGGACGGCAGCATAGCCCACGAAGAGTTCGATATGGTCGTCCTCTCCATAGGCATAGGGGCTTCCGAGTCAGGTAAAGAACTTGCCAGGATTGCAGGGGTCGGGCTTACAGGAGCCGGATTTATCAGCACTCCAATAGAGGACCCGATGAGCACGAACAGGCCTGGAGTTTTCGCTGCAGGTGCTGTGCAGGGGCCAAAAGATATTCCGGATACGGTGGCTCAGGCAAGCGGGGCTGCCGCAAAAGCCGGGGCTTTGCTCTCTTCTGCCCGCGGGACTCTGGAAAGCAAAAAAGAGTTCCCTCCTGAAAAGGCTGTAGAAGGCGAACCGAAGGTAGGCGTGGTTGTCTGCCACTGCGGCACGAACATAGGAGGCTTTGTTAACGTCCCTGAAGTGGTCCGTTATGCCGACACGCTCGAAAATGTGGCAGTTGCAAGAGAGGAAATGTATGCCTGCTCCGAAGATGCCCAGGAACGGATCAAGGAAATGATCGCGGAACACGGGCTGAACAGGGTACTTGTTGCTTCCTGCACTCCGAGAACTCACGAACCCCTCTTTCAGGAAAGCTGCAGGGATGCAGGGCTGAACCCCTACCTCTTTGAGCTTGTAAACATCAGAGAACACTGTTCCTGGATTCACCAGCAGGAGCCTGAAAAAGCCACTGAGAAGGCAAAGGATATCGTAAGGATGGGGGTTTCCAGGATCAGGCACCTTTCTCCTCTTTATAAACAGGAACTTTCGCTCGGGCACAATGCCCTGGTGCTTGGGGGTGGAATCTCAGGCCTGAATGCAGCTCTCGAGATCGCAGAAAACGGGTTTGAAGTCCTTATTGTGGAAAAAGAAGCCGAACTCGGAGGCCTCCTCAGGGATGTAACAGCCCTTCAGGACGGCAGGAAAACCAGGGAAATCCTTATCCCTCTTATCGAGAAGGTCAGGGTTCATCCTCTTATCAAAGTCCTGACAGGTTCCGAACTGGTCGAGGTCAGCGGCTCGGTTGGAAATTTCAAAGGCCGGGTCAGGGATACAGCAGGCAGGGAACAGGAAGTTAAGTTTGCTGTTGCGGTTATTGCAACAGGAGCCGAGGAGCTTTCACCTGCAGGATACTTCAGTTACGGGGAATTCCCGAATGTTATCACCCAGTCCGAACTTGAAGCGAAGCTCGAAGGCGATTTTAAGGCAAAACATGTGGTAATGGTCCAGTGTGCCGGAAGCAGGAACAAAGAGCGCCCGTATTGTTCCAGGGTCTGCTGTATAACTGCAGTTAAAAACGCGCTCCGCATCAAGAAAATGGACCCGTCGGCTACCGTGCATGTGCTGTACAGGGAAATGCGTACTTATGGGGCATGGGAAGAGCTCTATTCAAGAGCAAGGGCTGCAGGAGTCCGCTTTATTGCTTACTCCGACACCCGGCTGCCCTGGATAGGGGAGAAAGAGGTCCGCGTATATGACGAGATTACGGGTTTTGACCTGGAAATCGATGCCGACCTTATAGTCCTGAGCGCTCCGCTTGTAGCTCCTGCAACAAACAGGCAGATTGCTCCTATGTTCAAGGTCCCTCTGGACTCAAATGGCTTTTTCCTGGAAGTCCACATAAAGTTGAGGCCTGTGGACTTTGCAACCGAAGGGGTTTTCCTCTGCGGGACGGCCCAGGCTCCCAAACTTGTAGACGAAAGCATCGCCCAGGCAGCAGCTGCGGCTTCGAGGGCATGTACAATCCTCTCCAGAAAGTCTCTGGAATCAAGTGCTGTCATCTCAAAAGTCAATGCCGAACTCTGCGTGGGCTGCGGGGCATGTGAAGCGGTCTGCCCTTACGGGGCGATCAGCTTAAAGGAAGTATGGATCGAAAAACAGGGCATTTCTTATAAGGCAAGGAAATCCGGGGTTAACCCTGCCCTCTGCAAGGGCTGCGGGGCCTGTGCGATGAGCTGCCCGACAGGTGCGCTCGACCAGCAGCATTTCAGAAATGACCAGCTCCTTGCCCAGGTGAAAGATGTCTTTACTTATTCGGAGGAGGTCCGCTAATGGAACCTGACAAAAACGAAGTCTCTGAGTCATGGGAACCCAGGATTGTAATGTTCTGCTGTAACTGGTGTTCCTATGCAGGCGCAGACGGGGCTGGAATCGGACGTTTCCAGCAGCCTGCAAGCATGCGTATCATCCGCGTGATGTGTTCGAGCAGGGTAGACCCTGTGCATGTATTCTCCGCTTTCCTTGAGGGAGCCGATGCCGTGATGATTACGGGCTGCCACCTTGGGGACTGCCACTACATAAATGGAAATGAAAAGACCCTTGTAAAATTCAATTTCATGCGCTCGATGTTAAAAGAACTCGGCCTGGAAGAAGAAAGGCTGCAGCTTAACTGGATCTCGGCATCAGAAGGCGAAAAGTTTGCCGAGGTTGTCCGTAAGGTTACGGAACAGATCAGGCAGCTTGGCCCATGTGTCTTAAAACCCGAAGGAGTGGCCTGAAATGTCCGAACTGAAAGCTGCTGCCGACATTAAAGTCGGGGACAGGCTGCTCGGCTGGGCTGCATCCGAAGAGGTGCGGGTGCGCGGAGCTTCAGGAGGGCTTGTGACATCAGTGCTTGCATCTGCCCTTGAAACAGGGCTTGTGGAAAGGGTGCTCATCCTGAAAAAAGTCAGCGAATTCGAAGCCTATCCGGTGTTTACCTCGGACGTGAAAGAGGTCCTGGAATCAGCAGGCTCTATGCACTCCGTACCCGTAAACCTTGCCAGGTACTTAAAGCCTGAAACCTGTTCCGGAAAAATAGCCCTGCCCGCAAAACCGTGTGACGCAAGGGCCGTTGTCGAGAGGGCTAAAAGGAATGCCCTGTCCCCTGAGGACACTTACGTTATAGGCCTTAACTGCGGGGGCACAATGCACCCTGAAAAGGTCCGGAGAATGCTTGAGACCGTCTACAGGCTTGGCCCTGAAGAGATTGCAGGAGAAGAAATCGTAAAAGGAAAGCTGGTTTTCTTCACAAAGGACGGAAAAGAACATGCAGTTCCCATTGACGACCTTGAAGCCGACGGGCTTGGGAGGAGAGACTCCTGCCGCTACTGCCAGGTAAAGATCCCAACAAATGCCGACCTCGCCTGCGGGAACTGGGGCGTTTCCGGTGACCTTGCAGGCAGGGGCACCTTTGTGGAAGTCATGACTGAAAAAGGGGCAGAGCTCCTCAGAAATGCTGTCAGTGCAGGCTTTGCCGAAGTTATGCAGGCGGATGAAAAAAGTATTTCTGTCCGGGAAAAGGTCAATAAGGTAATGCTCGGGATGAGCGAGAAACGGAAGGCTGAGGTTTTTTCCCCGATTGAGAATGGAGAAGAACGCTTCGAGTACTTCAGGAAGGAGCTTGAAAACTGTATCCACTGCGGGGCCTGCAAAGCAGTCTGCCCGGTTTGCACCTGCGGAGAGGATTCCAAATGTACGGCTTACTCGTCCCTTGCAGACAGCTACAAAATGTCCCTTTTCCATATGGTGCGCTTCCTGCACCTTTCGGATTCCTGTATAGGCTGCGGGCAGTGTGAAGACGTCTGCCCCGCGGAAATCCCTCTCACGCGCCTTTATCAGCGCTTTGCCGTCCCCGTCCAGAAAGAATACAGGTACCTTCCGGGCATGTCCGACAGGACCCCGCCTTTTTTTGCCCTGAAACCCGAAGACAATGAGGATAATGAAGGAGGTGGCTGTTCATGCAGGTGAAAAACAGGGAAAATGTGTACTCAAGCATATGTCCGGGCTGCGGGCTTGCCTGCGGGCTCTATATAAGGGAAATGGTCTCAGGAACCGGGGAAACTTCGGTTTCAGTGGACTTCCGGAAAAGCTCCCCGGTAAATGCAGGCAAACTCTGCAGGTTCGGGCTGAAGCTTCCGGTCTATTATACAGAGCCTCAGGCTTACACAGAGCCTCAGGCCTCGATGGTTAGAGGACAGAAGTCAGAGCTAAAAGCCGCTATATCAGCAGCAGCCGAGGCTCTGAAAACCGCGCCCGCAGAAAGCCTGGCTTTCTTTTCGGTGGGAAACACTACAAATGAAGAGCAGAAAGCTTTCTCAGCCCTTGCAGGTGCGTTTGGCGCCGGAGTAGAGACCGGGATGGGCATTTACTCTTCACTCCCGGCAAAAATGCACTCTGCACTTTTCCAGGGAATGTCCCTTGAGGGACTCGAAAAAGCAAAACAGGTCTTTCTCTTTGTTGACCCCTATTCCCAGTATCCCCTGCTTCTCAGGAGGGTTCTCAGGGCAAAAGAAAACGGGGCGAAGGTCGTCTGCATAGGGCCCAGACATCTGCCTGTTGCTGATGAGCAGTTCTGCCTGAAGCCGGAAGAGTACGGAAAGTCATTATCCCCTTCCCGGGACTCCGTGCTTATAGCCGATATTCACCCTTACTCCGATCCGGCACATATTAAAGCAGTCCTGGACCTTGCGCAGGCTTCCGGCGCAAACTCCTTCTTCCTCAGGCCCTTTGCAAACTCTGCAGGAACAGCGCTGCTTTCAGCCCATACAAAGCAGCGCACTCTGGATAAGCTGTTTGAGGACATCAATTCCGGAAAAATAAAGGCTCTCTTCTGCCTGGAATCCGATCTTCTCGAACTTGCTCCTGACAGGGAGGCTGCATTACAGGCTCTCTCGAAGCTGGACACCCTGATAGTCCAGACATCCGGACAGGGAGAATTTTCCAGGCTTGCCGACATATTAATCGCGTCCGAACCTTTTTACCGCAAACAGGGCACAGTACTCAATGCGGAAGGAAGGCTTCTTTCGGCAGGCGGGAACTCCACTTCCGGTTTTGATGTTCTTTCCAGCCTGGCAGCAGCTTTCGGAAAACAGTTCGATTTTGAATCGGTCCGGAAAGAGGTGTTTGAAGTCATCGGGTTAAAGGAAGCAGATGAGTTTGCCTTCCGGACACCCGCTGAATTTTTCCCGGTGTCGGCTGAAGTTGAAACCCCGTGTTCAAAACCGGGACCTGGTCCGGAAGCCTGTTCCATGTCCATTTATGAGTCCTGCCCGGAGGAATCCTGTCCTGAATGTTCTTCAGCTTCGCTTGTTTATTCTCTGTCCCCTTTCATGTGGCACGGGGTTGAAGATTGCAGCGCCTTTGTCGAACTGAACCTGGGCATGGTCCGCAAGCTGGGGCTTGTAAAGGGAGGCACTGTAAAAATCAGGGCTTCAGGAAAGACGGTTGATGTGAAATTCAGGGTCTCGGACATTGAGGACGGTTGTTTACTTTCTCCCCGGAAGCTCCCGGTTTCAGGTATTCCAGGGGTTGAGGTGGAGCTTTCCCGTTAAGGAATTAAAAAAGTCCTGAATAAACATGCATAAAGTCCTTGAAATAAACATACAGAAATAAACATACATAAAGTCCTTGAAATAAACATACAGAATATGAATTTGCAGCAGATAAAAGGTGTGAAAGAATGGCTCCTTAGAATTATTTCTGATTCTATGGAGTCAAATTTCCTCTTTCCTGATTCCTCTTTCCTGATTCCTCTTTCCTGATTCCTCTTTCCTGATTCCTCTTTCCTGCTGCCCCTTTCATGTAAATGCCATATTACTCAAAGCGGCGGTTAAAGAAGCTGCTTAAAGGCATTTTGCCTGCTTCTTTTTTCCCACGGAGTCTTCTGCGGGGCTGAGGTAGAACTCTTTCTTTTCGTCCCCTATTGTTATTGTGTAGTCGCCCGAGGGAAGGGATTTTGTATCATAGCTGAATTTGAAATTCCCTTTCTTGTCAGCTTTTACAGCTTCGTATCTGGACTCGAACGCAAGAATTACATTGCCCTCTGATTTTTCGAGAACATTTCCATCGATTTTCACTAAATAGTTCATCCAGGAAGGCACATTCGACTGGGAAATTCCCGCAAAATCGTCTGAGGCATCAGCATGCCTGGAGAACCATCTCCCCTTCTTTACCCTTACATTGATGTCCTTTACTTTAACGCTGTCATCTTCTCCACTTGCTGTGACACTAAAGAAACTTTTTCCTCCACGTACAGCCGGAGGGATCTTCAGACTGTTTATCTGATAAACGTAACCTGTCCCTGAAACCGGAACAATTTCTTCATGCAAAATGGATACTTCAATTATTTCTTTGGATTCAGCTTCACCGGAGATCTTTATAATGTCTCCTACGCTGGGATTTTCTGGAGATATGCTCCAGTATTTAACATCTGCAGATGCAGGTGCTATTAAGATTCCTGCGGTTGCACAAAACAAGATTATCATAAAGAGAGTCTTTCTCTGAAATGCGTATTTCAATATAAATCCTCCAATTAATGTTTGCCTGGCTCTTCATGCAGACATAATCAATAATATGTTATAAGTTGGGATTCCTCATAATTATCTTTGAAAAGCATTTTTATTATTAGATCACACTTCATTAGTTTTAAAATTTTTGCTTACACTGAACTGCGTGTAACACTCTTTAAAACTTTAGACTATTTTAATTTGATATTGTGTTAACACAGAAGGGAAAACCGGATCAGATTCCTGAAGCTTTTTCTATAAAACTCGGGGCCAGGTAAATCATGTAAAGCCTGACCAGTGAGACTCTTACCTGTGATATTCTTATAGATCAGGTAGAAATCAGAAGGGAAACAACCGCGGTTCTTGAAATCGAAGTAAAAATAAGGGATTGGAGGAATTGTTGTATTCAGCAGGTTTTTCATATATTAAATTTTTAGATATTCTTCTCCATTTTTCCAGGGTTTTTGTGAAGAAGATTCAATTTATTTAATGATAGTTATGGATTTTTGAAGTCGGAGTTTAGTGATCTTAGTTCAGTATGATTAATTCATAAGGCATAAATACTTAGCAGCAAAAATAGGTACTGTTGAGTGGTTAACTCTCTGGGAATTATCGCCCTCTACGAGTAAGCATACCAAGCCCCCAAATGGTATCAAATTTTCTTTCAAAAATACTCCCCATATTCTAACCCCCTAACCGCTCAACACCCTTTTTTCAGGCACATGATTTCAAAAAGCATTGCAATATTTCTTATTTCTGACTGCATAACTCCTGGTTTCTTCTGTCTATTACTCTCAGTACATACAAAAACAGAAGCTACAGATCTCCTATAAAAATTCAAACCGGCAGTGTGCCGAAAGTTCTGAAAAATCACAATTATCAAGAAGTTATTGTATAGAAAATTCAATACGTTTCCAAAATCTGAAAAACAGCTATTTTTTAACCTGAAATGTTGCTACTTCTCTTTTTCAGGTTTGGTTCATCGAGATAAAATGCAAAAGAAGACAAAACTTGTAAATCACTAATTTACTTTTTATATCCAAACTTTTTGTCATATTTTTTATGGTCAATTATGTCAAGAACCAGTACGATAATTTCAATGCCTGAATCTCCTGCTGTAAGCGTGTAAAGCATTCTCCAAAAATTAGGAAGCTCCACTCTAAACAGGTTTGTAATTCCATATCTGGTCCTGTATTCGGCAGGAATCAGTTTTTTGGCAATAGGCTGCCCATAGTGAACATTATCCTTTAGCAGCTCTACTTTCTGAATGAATGCGTTAAGGATAACTTCCTCCTGCTTTGAGTCTGCTGCTTTGCTCATGAAATTATGATATACATCTGCAGCCTCTGGAGTAAGGATTACTCTGACAGCTTTCATAGTTCAAGTCCCTGAACCACGGCCTTTCTTAAGTTTTCATTCCTGCTGTGAATCCAGGTTATTCCCTTAAGTCCAACAGCAATTTTATTTCCTTGCTCTAAATAATCCAGAATGACCATCAGTGTATTGTGATTTACCTGCCTTGGCAGCATTCTCTTGAGTTCCGCAACTGTTACAACGCTGTCCGGGCTGTTTTTTAGAGTATCTTCTACCATAAGAATTGTATTGAGAGTTGGGGAAGGTTTTGCTTTATCAGAACTTGCTGCTTCTGCCATTTCTTTGCCTCCGGTAGATTTGGAATATACTGTAATATTTTGTTTTTTAGTTATTTTTTCATAACAAAAAGTTATTGATTAATAACTAATTGATATTTGTAAATACATATCTTTTATGGTATAAGGTTCATTGGGCCATTCTGAATTATTATAATTCACGATAGCTGCCGGACCGGACATTCACATCATCACTGGCTGGAACCTCAAATCCCTATACTTAATTCGGTGCGGCTCTTGCGGAGAGAGTTTTGCACAAAATGACCCCAGCAAAAACAGCTTAGCCTATGATCTTCAGGAGCCTTTCAGGTTCCTTGTGGATCTTGCAGTTATCAGCCTGGTTGAAAGTGGAATTATGGAAAGTAAAGACTTCATAAGAACTGAGAATTACAATCTCAGGCTAAAGCCTACAGGAGCCAGGAAGATTGTTAATGAGTTCTCCAATATGCTGAATAAAAAAGTAAGTTACCAGGGAAAAGAAAGCACATGGAGCTATGTTATCTTTCTGAAAGTAAGAGAATTAGCTCATTACCTTACAAGCAAAAAGGAAAAACTGGACTTTGTTAAGCCTGAGTATGAAATTGAGAGAATTGATTCTTATGACATAAGGCAAAAGATTCTCAATATTTCATATGTTGATTGGAAGAAACTGGGGTTTTCTAAAGGTACTTTACATTACATGAAGCAGAACGCAAAAAGTGATAAGCCATTTACTCTTAATGATCACGTTATGTAAAGGCTGGAAATGTGGGAAGGGTGTTGAAGACATGGAACGTACTGGTTAAAAATATACACAAGTTAAACGAAATTAAGTATGACCTAGTTCACATGCTCTTTGTTGTTAATTATAGATTAATGCAGGGTAGATAGCAGAGAACCAGTAGATCCATAATACAATTGTGATTATGCTGACAAGTAATATTTTTGCAGTGTTTTTGGTGAATAATCTATACATTATTGCTGCAAGAATTCCTGGAGAAAACAGGACAAAAGGTGGTCTCAGTACATAAGGGAGATGTTTGAAGAAACTGGATAGTATGTTTGTCTGAATTGCAAGAACATGATATATTGCTATTGTTCCTGCTATAACAGAGATTGCTGCTATGATTTCTTTCAATATTTTCTGTAAATTTTCTGTCATATATTATTAAACATTTTAACAACACAAATAATTTATCTTTGTTACTAATATTTTTAATATGTGAGAGAAAGCACATTAAATTCTGATATTAATACCTACTGTGACCAGGAAGATTCTTCCACTTGCTTATGCGAAATGGAAGAAATTAGGGTTTTCTAAAGGTACTTTGCATTACATGAAGCAGAACGCCAAGTCAGATAAGCCGTTTAGTCTGAACGCTCATGTTCTGGATAGAGTAAACAAGTGGGAAGCATTGGTTTCAAGTCAAAAGTAAAAATGTGTATACTTTTACTGTAAAATGTAAAAATGTAAATTTTACAGTAAAAATAGTAAAACGGTATCAAGAGAAAGTGTAAATTTTACAGTAAAATAGTAAAACGGCATCAAAGGAAATTGTGAATTTTGCAGTAAAAAATAGCTTAAGGAGAGGTGGTAAAAGAGTTGTAAACTCTAATTTATTTTACATCTATTAGTACAATTCAGTAATCTCTTACCCAAAGTTATAGAGAATAAACCCTGATGGAAATTTTGGTAAGATAATAGATATTTTTCAATCACTTATTAATTGTTGACAGATTAATTATTGAAATTTAATTTTTTGGATTTCACTATATTTATTCATCCTTGAGATACTGTCTAGGTTTTTCTTCAGAAAATATTATTTTGTGATTGATATCTATTACTAGTCTGTATGCATTGTCTAATCTTCTTTCACAGAATCTTTTTATTATACTTCCTGATTTACAACAACCTAAACCAGCCAGTAAAATAAACCCACTTTCTACCATGCGTGTATCTATTTCACTTGACTGTAACCAATTTTTCACCATAAAAAGTGCAAATAGAACTGGAATAAATCCGTATAACATATTAATTCGTTTATGTTTCTGTATCCAAACATTTGTTCTACTGCTTGGATTACCTAAAGAAAAAAATACTGTAAATAAAGTGAATACTATATACATAAGTATAAGTCCAATATAGGCTCTTGTAATAATACCAAAATGAAGTGTTTTTGAAAGTAGATTTTCTAAGTTAGGGAGAGTAATAGGCTCTGAAATTGGAGAATATACAAAATAGTTAGAAAATGAATTATAATATATAACGAATGGAGCAACTATTAACGCTATCCCAGTAAAAGTATAACTTTGAGATGTAGACAACTCTTGAAGAAGAATATCTATCCGTTGATTTACACAAACTAACATGAATTGAAGTTGTTTTAGGTTATAATTCTTAAGGTCTAATTTTTTACTATTTAGTATGGCATCAATAACTTCGTCATATAAACAATATTCACTTTTTTCAATAGGAATTTGTTTATTTAAAAATTTATTTTCATATTCAGAAATTTTACTAAAGATACTACTTATAAAATAATTGCTAGACCCCATAGAGGTTATGCTTTTTTCGTTTGAATTGGGTTTTATCCATATTTCTAACCAATTCATATAAAATACAAAACCTACTGTTAGTATCATCGCAATCAGAAGAAGTAAAAGGTTCAGACTTTCATAAAAACCAATTTTTATTGTTCCTACTAAAAAGAGGTTAGCCAAAAGAGTAAACAAAATTAGAGGGTATCTAATATTCTCTTTTTTTTCAAAAAAATTGTATAATATTTTTAAACTATACGCAAAGAATAAGAAAAGCGATATAATATAAAAGCTAGAGGAAAAAGATTTGAGAAAAGAGCTGTGGGTAGCATTAGAAAAATAGAGAGTCTCTAAAAATAGATAAATTATAAATGAAAGAAAAATACCTTTTATATACTTATAGTCAAAGCCTCTTTCTTCAATTCGAAGTAGAAAGAATAGAATTACAAAAGCTAATAACAAACCAATATAACCTAAAGAAATCTCTATTATAGATTCTAATGTTAACGAAGGTTCCCCTGCTAAATACAAAAAGAAAAGTAATAAGCATGAGAACATCCATTTGGCAAAATCACTAAAAGTATAAGCATTATTATAAATTTTAAGAGTATAATGTCTTAAAAGACCAATGGGTACAATTATTAAGAGGATAACTAATATACCAGATAAAATATATTCTATTTCCACAATATCATCTATTTTAAGCACCTTATGGTATATTATGAAAAAGTGGCAGCCTATATAAATATTGTTAAATATTCAACAGAGTATAAATAGAGATTTTTTTGCTGGGGCGACTTTCTAAAAACAGATGTAGTGCATCATTTCTGCAAAAACATACACTTTTTTATTAACTTTACTTTCTAGAAATGAACTAATTTTTGTTTAGGGCAACTTTAAAAAAAAGGTTGTGCAAATTATCTATGAGCTCATCCCAAAACCAATTTTATTCTCAAACCGGAGTTTCTAAGATCTTAAAAAAGAAAGGCTCTTGGCTATGATTATTTACAGTCTAACAAAAAATTAATTAAGTTGACGACTTCAACTTGGGATATACTCCCCAAGTTGAAGTTTTGTAAAGATCTCCGCAGTTTCTTTATTCATTTCCTCTACGACAAATTCTGCGTTTTCCTCTCCTTTTCCATTGTATACTAATCCCATTCTTATCTTTTCAAGATTATCGGCCAGCTTTTGAATTGTTAGCTCCTGGTCATCGATCAAATGAAGCAAATAATTGTGTAGCAGTAACCCCATTACACAGAGAAACACATGAGCTCTGATCTTCACATCCTTTCTTACATACACAGGCTTTATCGGTATCAGTAACTTGTCTTTCAGCCACTTTATATCCTCTTCAATCATGTTTCGGGAATCGTACATGTCCACAATTTCTTTTGTTGCAAGATTTTCCTTATCAGTAAACACAACAGTCTTTCCCATCCCTAAAAGAAACTCTTTTTCCTGATCATCATTTAAACTGAAATTAAGTTGTAACTCTCCCTCTTTTTCAACGACATTATAATCAAAGAGACCTCTATATTGCTTTGGAATTGCATCAACAACACGATTCATGAGACCTTTTGCGGTCATTTTTCTGCCTTTTCCTTTACGGTTAAGTTTTGAGCCTATTTCTTCAATCTTCCGCAGGATATCAGATTTTTTAATTTCCCACTCATGCATCTGTTTTCGACTAGTAATTTCAGTGTATTTTATGACTCCAGTAAACTCTTTACCATACCAGTTTCCGTTTACGCGATGAGCTTTGATGATATTCTGTTTTCCATTTATCCATTCTTCTTCAAAATCGGACAAAGGAACATGGAATAAATCTTTGCACATCGAAGAAGGTAAAGCCCCAACAACGTGCATTTTATCCAGAACATGTTCTATGTTATCTGTAGAGTTCATTCCTCTATCAAAAACAATTGTTATTTCCTTAAGAGGAATCCCTATCTCTTCGATACGTTTACAGATACTGTCAATCAGATCGGAGAACAAAGTTACATCAGGAACGTTTGCTGGATACGTAATTGTCTGAAAAGGAAGGTTTCCGTTTGAAGTTGTCAAACCAACACCTATGAGGTTCTTATCATATCGTTTATCTTTGGAAAAACCTTTTTTTGGAAGATCCTCCCCATGCTCGATGTGAGTGTAAAAGTTAGTTGTATCAAATGTTAGCTTGGTTGGTCTTATTCCTTTTTTGATCAAGGTTTGAGAGATGTCAAGTTCGATTTTGCGGATTGTTTCTTCATCCAATTTTTCCATGTAATTAAGGAAGTTTTGACTTGAGAGTTTGTACTTTGGCTTCATGAAAAATTGAAGCGAACTTTCTTTAAAATAGTCATCAAGAACATTTCTGCTTAAGGAATGTTCAGATCTACCGATGATGATTAGGAGAAGATATTCTGCTGGTGTGAGACCTTTTATGTTTTTCCGATCAATGTGTTTGTTCAGACTTTTGATTAGTCCCACTTCTTCAGCTGCCTTGAGTAAGGCAGCTGGTTTACCAAAAGAGTAGGAAGCTACCTTTTTTTCAGTGTTTTTTGTTATGAGCTCATAAACATGGTCCGCGGTTCCAACATATTTTTGAATTGTTTGAACGACTTTTCCATCGATCCATTCATTCTTGATGACATAAAGATATTTATTACCTTTTATAGTTTTGATCTTGAAATGCATGAGATTTATTAGACCCTAAATACATATAAATTCTTTGAATTATTCTATTATTAATTTTGCCATAAATAATCCTATTGATATTTTTATTTCTTATGTAATATGAGTAAGATTTGGTGACAAATAATTAAAATTCGTTAGACCCTATGAAAAATAAGCCGAATGATATCACTTTTAATCATAAAGTATAAACTCCGGT
>NZ_JJQL01000060.1:0-1383 GCF_000979975.1 Methanosarcina sp. 1.H.A.2.2 | reverse complement strand
TAAATTTTTATAAAATTAAGAGAATTGTCAAGTCCAGTTGGGTCAAAAAAGAAGGGAAATATTCAGTACCAATTAGTGGATACTGTCAAACTTAGGTTAATAGGGTGATTGAAAACAGAGTAGAACAGAATGGATAAAACAGAATGGAAAAATGGAGAAATTGACTTCAGTTTAACGGTGAATTCTAGAGAGCCCTTAACAGAATAGAGTAGAAGAAAATAATTCGAAGTGGTTACGTTTTTTGGAAAGAACTGGATACAGTTTCCAGTTCTCTCCGTTTTCCCTTTCCCGATTATTGAACGTTTTTTGGGTGGGATTCATACTTTTAAGCTTTCCGTTTTTTAGATGTTATTTATCTCAAGGGATGGAGTTGTTGGTGTCTCGCATTTGTTTTCTTCAAATTATTCTGGCTTCATTTGTTGGGTGTTGCTTTGAAATATATTTTTTGAAGGCAGCATTGAAGACGTTTTTGGGAAGACTTGTTTATCTGAAATGCTCCTGAATATTCTCGTTTTTGGAACCCGTTTTTGGAACCCTTTTTTTGATTCCTTTTTTTTGATTCCTTTTTTTAGATTCCGTTCGTTTTTTAGAGATTTTTATCAGGTCGTTTTTTATTTCAGTGTATTTATCGGGAGATTTTTTCAGAAAATAATACTTTTTTCTATTGTCAAAGGTTTAACTCTGGGCAATTTTAGACTGCTGGGTTTTGTTCTGCCAATTGGTTAAGGTAGATTCTGCGTTTTTCTGTGGAGGAAATTTTAGCTTTGTCTGTAAAGGGATCCGCCTTCCGAATAATTTTTAATTTCAGCTTTTGGTCATAGCTGGTTAGCCCTTCCTGTACTTCAGGGAAGTTTTTAGATTTATGCTTCCTGTCTCGAAATAAGCCCGAAGAGCTTCTGAATTATTATCTTCGAGGATGGGACAAACTTGCGGTTTCTGAGCAGGAACCCGTGCAGGACTGGTTCCAGAGGCTTTTGCGGAACTGTTTCTTTCATTCTGGCTCACCTTTTGAACAGATTTCTGTTTTTTTTCTTCAGCCGGCAAACAGCAACCCATTACCGATTAATAATATATAAATATTTGTGACGTGATCCAGACAGGACACTTCCAGCCTATTTTAGTCCTAATAATGCAGATACTTTACAATACAATGAAAACAGAGTGCATAATGAAAATCGAAGTTGAAGGGTTTGAAGTAATTGAGAAACTCGTAAAAGAGGCAGATAATTCCGGTAGAATATACGTTCCTAAAGACTGAATAGAGAAGCGAGTAAGAATAGTACTACTAGTGTCTTAGAAACTTAATTATGGTGCATAATATTTAGACATTTTCTCATCAGCAACTTTTCTCGTAAACTTCCAGTTGATCTTATTTTCATGTTC
>NZ_JJQL01000022.1:0-1465 GCF_000979975.1 Methanosarcina sp. 1.H.A.2.2 | reverse complement strand
CGAGTTCCATTTTGTTACTCCAAGATATGGTAAGGGGAAATGGAGCAACTATTATATTTTTCCTGTGATTGAAAACCCATCAAATTTGAAGAGGATACGGATTTACTCTTATTCAAAAACTTTACTCTTATTCAAAAACTTTAGTGTTTTTCTCTGACCATCCGGGTTGGTTTATGGCAAGCAATTTGAGGGTAGTGTTTCCGGTGTTGTATGTAGTTTGAATAGCGCCTGCCGGGATGTATATGAGCTGGTCCTTACACAATTCGACCGGGATTCCGTCAATATAGAGGATACCTTCCCCTTCAAGGATATAGTGAACTTCCGGATTTTTCATCAGGTGGGGAGCGATATGTTCTCCCGGCTCGATAACCGAATGAGCTATGCTGTAGTTCAGGTCAAGGTTTCTATTAATATTTCCGGGGTTCAGCAGTTCCACGACACGGATATTTCCAGGCTCTTCTAGATACGTGCATTCGCTAAGGTTCCTGCAAAGGATATAGTCATCCGCATAGAAGCTTGAACCAACTATGTAAGATCTTCCTTCAAAGGTAGCCTTTTTAACGAAGGTGAACCTGCGGGAAGGCTCGGAACTTCCTGGCTTCTGCCAGCTGTGATCTATCCAGCCTTCACCATTTTCGCTCAGGGCTGTCTCTATGAAGAGCTCCCCTATGGGCTTACCTTCTGCGTCCAGAAGCCTTCCCATGTCCTCTCCTTCACTCCCCCTGTCCGGAGGACAGACTAACTGAGTCCCATTTATTGTCCATACAAAAATATAGAAGTCATGATTGTACCAGGGTGAATCTTCTTCTCTGAATGCAGGAAAGAGCTTTTCTCCCTGTCCCTCAATAAGTCTGACTGTAGCCCTTACTTTATTTTCGATGTTTCTCCTTTCAGCTGCCATTTTACTCTCCCCTTTTGCAAGAATAAGAGAGTCTGGCGGTGCAGGTCCCAGGACAGCCTGTTCTCCTGTTGTGTTTTCTCTTGTAGCCAGAGCTTTTCCGTTTACTCCTGAGGGAGATTCGCCTACGGCTTTATCTTCGAGTTCTTCCGCAATTACTGCCGGTTCGTCCTGAGTCCCACAGGTAAGGATGCCCAAAAAAAGTGCAACTGCAAGCATTCCACATATAATCCGTATTAAATCCATACAACTTCCTTATTTATTTCACTTCTAATTCAACACTCTTGAAACTGCCTTCAGGATATGCTTAAATATATACTTATAATAATTATCAGAAGTATTATTTTATTTTTTTCACTCAGTTTATGCAGGAAGCTGTTTAAAGAAGCTTTTATTTACTGAAACTCCGGATAATTTCATAGTGAACTACCCGTCATTGAAATGATGGGCATCCTGCTTCACGGCTCGCTCTTTTGAGAATAACTCCGCAGGCTCTACCCTCTGTTCCAGAGGTGATTAGATTATTAATTGCAAATTGTTTAATGTTGATGGCTGCATTAATATCTC
>NZ_JJQL01000012.1:0-2613 GCF_000979975.1 Methanosarcina sp. 1.H.A.2.2 | reverse complement strand
ATAAGATGTACTTTTTTTGGGGAAACTATTCTCTGGCTTAATTGGCAGAAAAAATGGAAAATAAGTTCCAGTTAAAGAGTGAGTTTAAGAGGACCCTATTTCTATTGGGAACCACTCATTAGAAACAGGCCCTGATTGAGTGTTAAATAATAAGAAGAAAGACGGCAACAGTATCGACAAATTAACTTATTTCCACCCCTACACAGAGAAAAAATATTTTTTAAAGAATAAAATTTATAACAATAAAGCATTTCGATTTTTTTTAAAATTTTTATTTTTACTTTCAATAAATATTTATACGTCCGCAAACTTATTTACTTTGAACAAAAGAGAAAATATCCAGCCTTTAGAATCTAATTTTAAGATACACATTCATTTTAAGGGGATATTACCTACGCAAATAACTTGAGTATTTCAGTAATAAATATACAAAGTTAGGAACGAACTTATATCTAAATTTCATAAATTAACCCCCTGGAATTTTATTAAAGAGGGATTTACTGAAGAATATTAATTACACTGATGATCGTTGAAGATCCGCTTACGATTTGTATATAGTCCGGAGATTTGAATCCAGAAAAATCCCCGCGTACCAGTTACTCTGTACTATCTTAGTCAGTTAACCAAAAATCGATCCTACCCGAGGCCGAGAATTCTTGAAGAAAATAAATTCCCTCCTGCTTACATTTACAATCTTATTTTCGTGCTTATTCGGCATCCCGAACTTTGCCGCCGGAAGTGTCGAAAACTTAGATCTGCCCCTGAACAATAAATCCATTTCAGAACCTGCGATTGAAATGGCTCCTCTGAACCCCGAGTTTCTGGAGCCCGAGCAGTCAGATACGGTTGAGCCCATCTCGTCTTCTGATTACGGCCACATTTCAGGTCCTGGATATATACCCTCTCCGGTAAACCTCTCAGGGCTCTCAAGGCCTGTGGAAAAACTTTTGTTTAGAGTATCAGGCCCGGAACTTCCTGCAACATATGACCTGCGTGCGGAAGGAAAGGTCACCTCTGTGAAGAACCAGGGACAGACCGGAAGCTGCTGGGCCTTTTCGAGCATTGCATCCCTTGAATCCTACATTATGGGGACAGAAAAAGAAAGCCGGGACTTTTCCGAAAATAACATGAAAAACTTGCTATCTTCGGCATATTCAGAGGGTTTCGACCGTGCACACAGTGACGGCGGCAACGCTTTCAAGTCAACAGCATATCTTGCCCGCTGGGCCGGACCGGTAGATGAGGCAGACGACCCATACAAAGATTACTCAGGATATTCTCCCCAGGGGCTTCCCGTACAAAAACATGTCAAGGAAGTGCTTTTTCTTCCCGGGAAAACGGGATCTCTGGACAATAAGGTGATCAAACAGGCACTTATGGATTACGGAGCCGTGTACTCCACAATGTACATGGATAAAAACTATTACATGGAAAATAACCATGCCTATCGATACACAGGCTCAGGTGAGATCAACCATGCAATAACTATCGTAGGTTGGGATGATTTTTTTGATCGGAATAGGTTCAAACATGTCCCTCAAGGGAACGGGGCTTTTATCGTAAAGAACAGCTGGGGAAAGGCCTGGGGAGAAGGAGGATACTTCTATATTTCCTATTATGACACCAGGCTCGGATACGAAGAAAACGCAGTGTTTACAGCTGCAGAGAAGGACAACTTTGACTACATTTACCAGTATGATCCACTCGGGTGGATAAACTCACTGGGATATCCTGAATATTCAACTGCCTGGGGGGGCAATGTATTTTCTTCGGAAGGGATCGAAAAACTAGAGGCTGTAGGATTCTATACTACGGATCTTGATACGACTTACGAGATATACGTTTATAAAAATCCAACTAATGGACCCATTAATCAAGAGGGGAACTTTGTTGTAAAAGAAACCGGCACTTACCCGCTGCCCGGATACCATACTCACCTGCTGAATTCTCCAGTAAACCTGACGTCCGGGGAGAAATTTTCAGTGGTTATAAAGTTCAGCAATCCTTCCTTCGAATATCCTCTTGCATTTGAGCAGCCTCTTGACAGTTACAGCAGTAAGGCACAGGCAAACCCCGGAGAAAGCTATGTAAGTTCGGATGGACTCAGCTGGCAAGACCTAATATCAATATCCAAATTTTCAGAAACAAACCTTTGCATAAAAGCTTTCACTGCTGAAGCGCCCCCTGAGGCTGACTTCTCCTCAAATATCACCAGCTGGGTTTCTCCTCTCACAGTCCAGTTTACGGACCTCTCGAAAAATGCCTTTTCCTGGAAATGGGATCTTAACGGAGACGGAACTGTGGACTCAACAGCCCGGAACCCGGTCTACACCTATACCTCCTATGGAAATTATACTGTCTCGCTGAATGTCTGCAACAGGAACGAGCTTGACTCCGAAACAAAGAGCAATTATATAACAGTGACTCCACTCTCAATAATCTCTGCAAACCCCGGGATAAATATCACGACCTATGGAGGAGAGGAGCAGGAGTTCAGTATCAGCACAAACCATTACAGTACTGTAAACTGGTACCTTAACGGAGTGGTAAAGCGTTCTGAATCCGGTGTTAAAAGCAGTTCCTATTCCAACAGTGCTCTCTCCCCTGGAACTT
>NZ_JJQL01000044.1:0-1892 GCF_000979975.1 Methanosarcina sp. 1.H.A.2.2 | reverse complement strand
AGACAGTCCTAAAATTACTAAAATCCTAAAATTACTAAAATCCTAAAATTTCTAAAATCCTAAAATTTCTAAAATCCTAAAATTACTGAAATCCTAAAATCACTAAAATCCTAAAATTACTAAAATCCTAAAAATCCTAAAGTTTAATCTTCAAAATCTCGTTTTTGCAAACTTCAATTTGAAGTTTTAATCTTTTGATTGTCAGTCTTTACTTCATTTATGTTTTTTAGTAAAAAACATGAAATTATTCAAATAACAGGCAAAAAGAAATCATAGTACTTTTCAAATCATAGTATTTTCAAATAAAGTACTTTCATGCCAAAGAAATCAATAATAGTTAGCTCAAAATTCGGTCGTGGGGGTGAGTTATTGAAAACCGTGAACATGAGAATCTCTTTTCATTTTCCTCCAACATGGGGGATGCACTCGTTTTTTCAGAATTGATCAACAACTCACGGACACGGCCCAAAATTCTAAAGTCTCGAAATCCTAAAGTCTCGAAATCCTAAATTTTGTCCCTTACAGCCATAATCATCATAATGGCCATAATAGCCATAATAGCCATAATAGCCATCTTGGATCGCTTTTATCTTCTGTGTTTTTATCTTCTGACATCAGTCTGGTCTTTTAGAGTAAAAAAATAGAGGATAAAATGGAAGGAAAGATAAAAATTAAAAGCAACAAAAAAAACCGTTGGTAGGAATACAAACAAGACAAAATTAAAATAGAATAAAATGCCCTGAAAATTACTCCACTCTTTTTCATGCCCTTCCTTTTTTATGGGGGAAGAGACACCGCCAGCAAGCTGGCGGGGGTATTTTATAACGTATGAATTGAGAAACAGTTCCGGGATCAAGGGAAATTTTTCTCATATCTTTTACTCAGGTCAGGTTTCGAGAGGTCCAATATCTTCTTTGTGAACAGTATTTCCATGGAGATTTATATGGTTTACGCGGTCGAATTCTTTGAGGATTTCTTCTGCAGGACCTTCCTTATCCAGAATACTGAGGAGGTAGATTGTTATGCATGAGAGGAAGAAGCCAGGGACAATTTCATATATGTCAAAAATTCCACCTGAGAGCTGCTTCCAGACGATAACGACGAGACCGCCGACAATCATTCCTCCGAGCGCTCCATTTCTGGTTGTTTTTCTCCAGAAAAGAGAGAAGAGGATAACAGGCCCAAAGGCAGCTCCAAATCCTGCCCAGGCATATGAGACCAGACCCATAACCGAGTTATTCGGATCTCTTGCTATTAGATAAGCAATTGCTGAAATTCCAATAACTGCAAGCCTGCCCATCCAGACGAGCTCTTTTTCTCCTGCATCCCTTTTTACTATTATCCTGTAGATATCTTCGGTAAAGGCAGAAGCAGCCACAAGAAGCTGGGAATCAGCAGTACTCATAATAGCTGCAAGGATAGCCGCAAGGAGAATTCCTGCAATAATAGGAGTAAACGTACTGTTTACCATCACCATAAAGATAGTTTCGCTTCCCGCTTCTCCAAGAAACTCAGGATAGAGGTAAGCTCTTCCGATTATCCCGCCTGCTACAGCAAAGAACAGAGAGATAATAACCCAGACCATTGCAATAATTCTTGCCTGCTTTATTTTGTCAGGAGATTCTATGGCCATAAAACGGACCAGGATATGCGGCATACCAAAGTATCCCAGGCCCCAGGCCAGGTTTGAGATAAGGGGAATTGAACCTCCAGAAAGAGCAGTCCAGGGGTTAAGCAGCTGCGGATCTATACTCTTAATCAGGCTTACAGTCGACTCATAACCTCCCATTCCCTTTAACCGGAGTTTCTAAGATCTTAAAAAAGAAAGGCTCTTGGCTATGATTATTTACAGTCTAACAAAAAATTAATTAAGTTGACGACTTCAACTTGGG
>NZ_JJQL01000024.1:0-2847 GCF_000979975.1 Methanosarcina sp. 1.H.A.2.2 | reverse complement strand
AAGTTCCAGGGGAGAGAGCACTGTTGGAATAGGAACTGCTTTTAACACCGGATTCAGAACGCTTTACCACTCCGTTAAGGTACCAGTTTACAGTACTGTTATGGTTTGTGCTGATACTGAACTCTTGCTGATCTCCTTCATAGGTCGTGATATTTCCCCCGGGGTTTGCAGAGATAATTGAGAGTGGAGTCATTGTTATGTAATTGCTCTTTGTCTCAGAGTCGAGCCCTTTCCTGTTGCTGACATTCAGAGATACAGTATAATTTCCGTATGAGGTATAGGTGTAGACCGGGTTACGGGCTGTTGAGTCCATAATTCCGTCCCCGTTAAAGTCCCATTCCCAGGAAAAGGCATTTTTCGAGAGGTCAGTGAACTGGACTGTGAGAGGAGAAACCCAGCTGGTGACATTTGAAGAGAATTCGGCTTCTGGGAGCGCGTCAACAGTTGTGAAAGCTTTTATGCAAAGGTTTGTTTCTGAAAATTTAGATATTGATATTAGGTCTTGCCAGCTGTTTCCATCCTGACTTATATAGCTTTCTCCGGGGTTGGCCTGTGCTTTACTGCTGTAACTGTCAAGAGGTATCTCAATTGCAAGAAGGTATGGATCGGAAGGATTGCTGAACTTTATAACCACTGAAAATTTTTCCCCGGAAGTCAGGCTTACTGGCGAATTCAGCAGGTGGGTATGATATCCAGGCATCGGGCATACACCGTTTTCTTTTACAACAAAATTCTTTTCCGAATTAACGGGGCCAGTTGTCGGGTTTTTATAAACGTATATCTCATAAGCCGTATCAAGATCCTTAGTATAGAATCCTATAGCCTCCAGTTTTTCGTTCCCTCCCGAAGAAAATACATTGCCCCCCCAGGCAGTTGAATATTCAGGATACCCCAGTGAGTTTATCCATCCGAGTGGGTCATACTGGTAAATGCAGTCAAAGTTGTCCTTTTCTGCAGCTGTAAACACTGCATTTTCGTTGTATCCGAGCCTGGTGTCATAATAGGAAATATAGAAGTATCCTTCTTCCCCAAAGGTTTCTCCCCAGCTGTTCTTTATAATAAAAGCTCCATCCCCGGGAGGGACCTGTTTGAACATATTCCTGTCAAAAGAATCGTTCCAGCCTACGATAGTTATTGCATGGTTGACTTTACTTGAATCTGTGTATAGATATGCATGGTTATTTTCCTGGTAATAGGCCGAGCTCCAGCACATTGTGGAGTACACGGCTCCGTAATCCATAAGTGCCTTTTTGATCCACTCATTGTCCAGAGGCTCCTTTCTCTCGGGAAGTAAAAGCACTTCCTGGATATGTTTTTGCACGGGAAGTCCTGTAGGGGAGTAGATAGATGTTTCACTAAAAGGATCTGCAGATTCGTTTATGGGTCCGCTCCATCGGGTAAGATACGCCATAGATATGAGTGCATTTCCGCCGTTAGCAGAAGTAAGGTCAAAACCGTCGGAATAATATTTTGTAACAAGGTTTTTCATGTTATTTTCGGAAAAGTCTCGAGTTTTTCCTTCTGTCACCAGGATGTAAGATTCAAGGGACGCAATGCTCGAAAAGGCCCAGCAGCTTCCGGTATCTCCCTGATTCTTCACAGAGGTGATCTTTCCTTCCTCCCGCAGGTCATATGTTGCAGGAAGTTCCGGACCTGATACTCTAAACAAAAGCTTTTCCACAGGCCTTGAGAGCCCGGAGAGGTTTACCGGAGAGGGTATATATCCAGTACCTGAAATGTGGCCGTAATCAGAAGACGAGATGGGTTCAACCGGATCTGACCGCCCGGGCTCCAGAAACTCGGGGTTCAGAGGAGCCATTTCAATCGCAGGTTCTGAAATGGATTTATTGTTCAGGGGCAGATCTAAGTTTTCGACACTTCCGGCGGCAAAGTTCGGGATGCCGAATAAGCACGAAAATAAGATTGTAAATGTAAGCAGGAGGGAATTTATTTTCTTCAAGAATTCTCGGCCTCGGGTAGGATCAATTTCTGGTTAACTTATTAAGGACACACCGCGAAATAATATGGGTAACTTATCAGACTGTCCCCCCCCCATTTTCACAAGCAGGCTCATCGATTAAATCCCACAATAATTATGCGTTACCCAGGTTATTTCGTAACGAGTCCTAAGATATTACGGAGTAACTGGTAAGGGGATTTTTCTGAATTCAAATCTTTGGACTAGATGCAAATTGCAAGTGGATCTTCAGCAATCATCAGTCGATATAATGTTCCTCAGTAGATTCATCTTAAATGATAATTCATAGGTCAATTTATAATATTTATGTATGAGTCCGGTTCGAACTGAATACATTTTTTACTTGAGTAATTAAGTTATTTGTGTATTTAATAATCTTTCAACATGAACGGTTATTCAAAAAGTCGATTTGAAGGGCCTGACATTGACTTATTATTAAAAGTAAATAAGCTGGCATGCATATAAATATATGTCGAAAGTAAAAATACTCTTTTTTTAGGTGACAGTAACATATTTAGTTAATCCCATTTTATTCATTAAAAAATATTTTTTTTATGAAGGGGGTAGAAATAAGTTAATTTGTAGATGCTGTTGCGGTCTGAGACTTTTTATTATTTTCTGAGTTTTTGATTGATTTCAGTCACCGAATGTGGAAAATAAATATAAATTTTGACGATCCCAGAAGATATTAAATAATCTAAAAAAGTAATAAAGAATATTAAAAAATAATGGGAAACCTGGACTCTGTTTCCCGCTTGTTGTTAAACTGTTTTTTCAATTTGCAGGCCCTTCGCGCCAGAGCCTTATAAGTTCCCCGAGTCTTTCGCTCGTTAATTCTACTCCTGTGTTCGGGGCTGGAAGACGATTTT
>NZ_JJQL01000081.1:0-1935 GCF_000979975.1 Methanosarcina sp. 1.H.A.2.2 | reverse complement strand
GTACTTTTTTTGGGGAAACTATTCTCTGGCTTAATTGGCAGAAAAAATGGAAAATAAGTTCCAGTTAAAGAGTGAGTTTAAGAGGACCCTAAATAATTAGAGATCTGCTTACAGCCCTACCCCTTCTTTGAATTTCTCAATCCCTATTTCCTCCAGTACTTCTCCGATCCTTCTTGCCTTCCCATATCCTTTATAGAAGTTAATTATCCTGTCAACAAGATCCAGAACCTGTTCTTCGGAAAGGTCCTTTGCCATCACGCTCCCGAGCCTTGGACGAGGCCCTGCGCTCCCCCCGACGCTAAGAGTATAGCCTTTTGCCGTGCCCATGATTCCTATGTCTTTTATGCTCGGCTCGGAACAAGAATTCTGACAGCCGGAAACAGCCATTTTGAATTTAGAAGGAAGCTGCATGCCGTGGTATTTTTCATCAAGTTTCAAGCCAAGCCCGACGGCATCCTGTTTGCCTCTCTTGCAAAATGTAGTTCCAGGGCAGATTTTGACACTCCTGACACAGAGCCCGATGGCAGCTCCGGGTTTCATACCCAGTTCAGCCCATGCTGCATCCAGGTCTTCCTCCTTGAGCCCTACAATCGCAATTCTCTGAGCTGAAGTAATTTTCAGAGCCGCAGCCCCATATTTGTCTGCGATGTCTGCTATCTTTCTGAGAGTTTCGGGATATACGATCCCTCCGGGAATGTGTGGAGCAATTGCATAAGTTTCCCCGTCTCTTTGCAAGATTGCAGCTTTCTCAGGAAGGTCTCCCTTAACATATTCCTTGCTTACCATATTTTACACTCTCCTAATTTAATAGATTCAGGTTTGTTTCAGGATCTAATAATCAGTTTGCTTGAGACCGATGTCCAGACATCAGAGCAAAAACTGAGTTGATAAACAGGCTGAAGTTCCCGAAAAATACCTTTGACCCTTAAATAAACGGATCTGGAAACCTGTTTTAGCCCCCGGAAATTAGACCCCTTACATAACTACAGAACCTCGATAATCCGACACCCTTCCGGATTAGAGGAATTAAACTTCTGGACTCGTAAAAAAGAGCACCAGACCAGATAATATATTGCTCGAGACAATATAAATTGTATGTGTCCACACCGACCTGTTTCAGGGAGTGAATTAATTATCAGAACCAAATACATGAACCTGTAAGGTTTTTATGTGTCACACTAAGAACAGAAAGGAAGTAAAAGAATACAAATTAAGTAAGGTTTCAAAACAATAGAAGAACGGATCAGGAGATCCGTTTGCAGTTTTTACTGCTGCTTTTTAATCCTTTCCAGAAAGCCCTTGAGACCTGCTTTATGCCTGGCTTCGTCAAGGGACGCCCTCTCAAAGAAAAGAGCAGCTCTGGTATTGCCTTCCTTTCTGGCAAGTTCTGCAGCTTCGGCTTTTTCGACCTCGGCTTTACTTTCCCCTTCAAGCATCATTTCAAGGTTTTCAATTGTCGTGCTTTTTACGAGCCCCATAATTTCAGCCACTTCTGTGGCATGCCAGGCTTCGTCCATTGCTATCTGGCGGAGGTAGACTGCAACATCTGCAAGCCCTTCCTGTTCAGCAATCTTAGACATTGCCAGGTACCATCCAACTTCAGTGGTCTCTCCTCTAAAGGTATCTTTCAGAATTTTTTCAAGAGTCATAAAATCACCATGTTTTATTTAAAATAATCTTACTTATAAATAAAACGCATGATCGAATTTAGAACTAAAGTTTCTTTCTGTTCAGGTAAATATAAATCTCTGGCTGCATTTAACCCCTGCGTTCGACCCTTCTATGTTAAATCCTGCAAAGTTTAAATCCTGCAAAGTTTAACACTAATATTGAGGGGAATAAATAAGAGTTCTGCATATTCGTAAAGATAAAAAAGATTGCAACAGGTAAAGAATACAAATAAAAAACAGATAATAATAATAATAATAATAATAA
>NZ_JJQL01000082.1:0-3005 GCF_000979975.1 Methanosarcina sp. 1.H.A.2.2 | reverse complement strand
ATCACCCAGAATTAACCGAACCGACAAATCCTCGTCAGACAGAAAAATAACTCCTGTCTCCATTAAAAGATGAAAGAGATTTTGAATTTCAACCCACACATTTGAGCTGTGTGAGGGATACATACAAGACGTGTCTTGTATATAAGCTTTTCCCTTCAAAGAAGGTTGAACAAATTTGAAAGAGGAAAATTGGATGGTTGAAAGATTTCAAAAGAGTTGGACTTTTGAATCCTTACCGTCGTCCGTTTTTAGTAGCGATTGTTTGTAAAAACAATCCCTTCAGGCATCTCTTATTCCGTTTTTTTAGATTCGTTTTTAGATACCTGTTCCGTTTTTCAAATTCCGTTTTTCACCTTCGGGATGTCTTGTGACGCCCGAGAAGCAACCCTAGAATGGAGCATCTACTATAAATAGTGTTCGCTCGAAAACTCAAAGAAGTAAAGTTCAACTAAATATTTAAACATCGACATGATGTTTATATACCAGAAGTGTACATTCAATTTGATGATTACTATGGATGTACACCCTGAAAGAAGGGATCGATTTTTACATCAAACCCATGCAGAATAAAAAAGTAACTGTTTTTGACACAACACTGCGCGACGGAGAACAAGCCCCGTGCGTATCCCTGACCTCTACTCAGAAGCTGGAAATTGCTCATCAACTCGACAAACTCGGGGTAGACATAATAGAAGCCGGATTTCCCATATCTTCAGAAGGAGATAAAGAATCCGTAAAATCGATTTCTAATGCAGGGCTTGCTCGTGTACTAAAAAAAGATATCGATGCCTGTTTTGAAAGTGATGTTGGCCTTGTGCACACCTTCGTCCCGACCTCGGAGGTACAGCGGATCTATACCATTAAAAAGAGCCAGGAAGAAGTAATTCAACTGGCTGTGGAAGCTGTCCAGTACATCAAAGACCAGAGGCTGAAGTGCATGTTTTCTGCAATGGATGACCAGAACTGACCCTGCATATCTCAGAGAGGTTTTCAAGGCGGTCCAGGAGGCAGGATGCGATATCATTAACGTGCCAGACACGGTAGGAATCATGGTTCCATCTGCAATGTACAGACAAATAAAAGACATTGAAGCTGAAAATCAGAAGAAATGGTGATCAATTAAATACCCCCATTTGACCAATTGTTTATCTATTCTTGCCACCAAAGCAATATTGATGGCCCTCATGTTCGTATAAATTCCAAAAGAATGTCTTTCAATCTTTAATCGTCAATTACAGACCCAGCTTTACAACGAACTCATGCACGATTATTCATTTCCTCATGCTATCTGCAGATCATTATTTGAACTTTTCCTTTCTTATTTTGACCTTATATTTCAGCAGCCAGCGCAAAGAAGGCCAGATTATCTTTCATGCAGTTTCTAAAGACGTTCCTCCTGACATACCAGTAGATGAAATGAATCTGATTCCCATAAAAATTACTATTTATGGCCCTGATGACTGTGCTGTCAAAGATAAGCAGGAGTTGTTAGATAAAAGGATCAAACGCATCAGTAGTGAAACATATGCTCAGGGTGCCCTAATTACCCAGGCCGACATAGCAATCCTTCTTGAAGAGAGCACAAGGACAATTTCACAGCATATAACATCGCTGGAAAAGAAGGGAGAACTGGTGCCAACTAAAGGAAAAATGGAAGGACATAGGTCCTGGGATAAGCCACACGAAAAAAAATTATGGAGCTTTACCTCAAAGGTTATGAATATACTGAGATCAAAAGAAAGACAAAACATAGTGGCGAAGCCATCATGCGCTATGTGAAGGACTTTGAAAGAATACTGGTGATGACGGAGGAAGGATTTGATGATGAATAACTCAGGATTATAACAGGCATCTCAGAAAAAACAATTCGGGAATACAAGGAATTGATCAAACCTATTCTACTGAGGAATATCAAGAGCGTTTAGACCAGCTTCACAGCATTTTTGGAAAAAAAGAAATCAACAGAAAAAACGAGGAAACAATTCTAAAGACGGATTCAGGGAGATGGAACACATGAAAGTCCCTTCAATGATCGAAACAAAGGTAACAAACTCCCTGAAAGGTTCGATCCTTGATCTGATACAGAAAGATTACCAGTTTATAGCCTGGTGACAAAATACAGGAAATGTTTGCCAGTGATCTCGTGGAAGTTGTGAGGAAATCTTATCGTGATCCAGGGAAACTGGAAGTGGGATAAATTCTATGGTATGGAGTGAAGGCTTTGGGGAAGCCGAACTACGGTAAAAATAATAAGAAAACACCGTTGACACCTATTGTTTTGACCCGGATTTCCAAAGAGGATCTGGAGATGAAGAAGGCAGGCTATTCTAAGGAGATTATGAAAACAAAAATAGGAGGCTCTTCAAAGAGGCATATGAACAGGAAGCACTACTTACGCATTCTGAGATGGCATATCTGCTCAATGTTTCTACAGGTGCTCAATGTTTCTACAGGTACTGTGAGCAAGCAGGCAAAAGAGTATATGCAAAGAACAGGGGAGATACTGCCAACAAGAGGGATTATCCAGGACATTGGAAGAGCAATAACTCACAAGAGGATTATCCTCAGGTTATATAGGAAGGGAATCAAACTTCAGATATTGTAAGAATGACAAATCACACGGAAGAAGCATGTGACAGGTACATTAAAGCATATAAGAAAGTAGAAAAACTAAGCAAAACGATGAAAATTGAGGAAATAGCACAAATTCTGGGAATGGGAAAGTCCCTGGTAGAAGAATATAGAAGAATTTTAAATGAGGGGGAATGACTGATGGGTGAAACAAACTATGGTAGGTCTGGATGCCTATCGGTCAATTGGGAGTTTAGTAAAAATCAGTATCGAAAAACAATTTCAGAAAAACATTTCAGAAAAACATTTCAGAAAAACATTTCAGAAAAACAATTTTAGAAAAAACAATATTCAGAATAGATTTGAAGTAGTATAGGGTGAGTTTGGCAGCGATCCAGAGTTCCCGAAGGCTCGCACACTTCAGTACAGTAAGG
>NZ_JJQL01000013.1:0-2044 GCF_000979975.1 Methanosarcina sp. 1.H.A.2.2 | reverse complement strand
AATTGTAGGGAATGCTCTCTGTTTTGTGATGTTCATTTGACCGAATTACACAAAATAGAGAGCACTTATTTTTATCTAACTGTCAAAGTCAGGTTAAAATATATTTTTCCTTCCGACGGTTTACTCCAATCTTCCTCGAATCTTTTTTAAAAATCTGAAATCTCGAAAAACTGAGAGCCTTTGCAGGTCTAGAAGTAGCAATTTCCATACCTGATCATTTTTGCCCTTCATAGATAGATTTCCCTCTGGGCTGTTTTTTAGATAATCAATATGATTTGTGGCATAGAATAGCTGTTTCAAATCATGTTGAAAATTTTTCAAGTAACCCTGGTTTCAAAAGTTATCAAAAAATGGGCTGTTATCTCCTCTGAAATCCATGTCTAAAAAGAGTTCTCTCATTTGAGAGAGTTTATGTGCATTTGTATGGATGCATTTATATAATTTGACTGTGTAGTATATGTATTGAAAATAAAGAGATGTATAATCTGTTATTAAAAACCAATTTTTGTTTTTAATCTAAGGGTCTATACAATCTTGTTTTTATATTATTGACTATCCGCTAAAGCGGAGGTGAAACGAAAATGGCTTTTAATGACAGAAATTTCAGGGGAAATTCCGGAGGTTTCCGTGGTAACAACGGACCAAGGGAAATGACGAAAGTAACCTGCTCTGACTGCGGTGTTGAGACCGAAGTACCGTTCAAACCCACCGAAGGCAGGCCAGTATACTGCAGGGAATGTTTTCCTAACCACAAGAAATTCTAACGATAATCTGCATCAGGTGTTAATCTTGTAATTAAGTTTACATTAACGCCTGATTCATCTTTTTGTTTTTTTGGTTTATTCTCTTTGTTTCTTTACTTATTTCCACCTCGTGCGGTAGGGGAAAGTAAGATAAACCGGCATTGAAAATGAGAACCTGTACTAATTATTCAATATTGAACTATACAAAAATAAAAATCCATTAAAGAGGAATTAATTTGGCAAACTACAGAAGCACAATTAGAAAAAGAAAATTAGGAACCACAAGACCAGTAAACTCAGGAGATACCTCTGAAGTATCCAGGGTACGAACTCCTCGCAAGGACAGAAATGAAGTCCTGGCAACGGTTGCGTGTTTACTCGGCGCGAAAAGGGTAACACTTCAGTGTATGGACGGCGTTGTCCGCATGGGCAGGATTCCAGGCTCTAAAAAGAAGAGAATGTGGATCCGTGAAGGCGACATTGTCATAGCCAATCCCTGGGAAGTTCAGGACTCCAAAGCCGAAGTAATCTGGAAATACACAAGGCCCCAGGTCGAATGGCTTGAGCGTAAAGGCTACATTAAGTACTGATTTAAAGGTATCAGAATAAAGATGCCTGATAAAGGTATCTGAAATAAAGGTATCTGAAAAAGATGCCTGAAATCCATATTTTGCTTTTCTGCAGGATCGCATCGATGTTGATGCGGACAAAGTTCTATAAACGACAACTTATTTAACGACAACTTATTTCTATATTCCACTCTGTAATATTTATTATTACTAAAGAAGGACGCTGAAATTTTTGTTATTCCCTCTTATTTCTATACGAATATATTTTTCCTGCCGGTGGTCTACCTCACTCTTTCCCTAATCCTTTTGTAGATATTGAGATCTCGAAAACCTGCGAGCTTTTTTAGATTTAGAAGAAGCACTTTGCAGGCCCGATAAGCTTTGTCCTTTATCCATAATCAGCCAGAATTAGAATTTCAGCACTTTTATCTGTTCCAGAACCTGGTCTGGAAGTTGTTCTCTCATTTGAAAGAGTGTGCTTTCATTTGTATGGATATATTTATATATTATAGGTGCCATGTATGTGTGTTGATAAATAAAGAGACGTATAATCATCTGTTATTAAAAACCAATTTTTGTTTTTAATCAAAGAGTTCTATACAATCTTATTTTTGAACAATTAACTAACAACTAAAACCAAAGGTGAAACAAATATGGCTTTTAATGACAGAAACTTCAGAGGAAATTCTAATTCCAATTTCGGCGCTCCCAGAGAAATGCACAAGACAACCT
>NZ_JJQL01000028.1:0-2051 GCF_000979975.1 Methanosarcina sp. 1.H.A.2.2 | reverse complement strand
AAATGTAGTTTATTAAGTTATAAAGTTATATTTACTACTGTGCGAGGCTGCGCTTTCATCCCCCACCTGTCGGCTGATGCCTCCGAGGAAGGGGACTTCCCGCTGTGCCTCTGCGCTCCCAAGTTAAAACCTCAACAGGAAACCTCTGAGTCTTTAGCATTTAGGAAAGAACGTTCAACCTTAAATAGGTTACAATACTGTGAAATACCCCTCCCTTTCAGCCTGCGGCTTCCGAGAAAGGGGTCTTTCCGCCTGCGAAGATAAATGATGTACTATTCACCGTCGGGACTGGGAACGGCCTTCCTATAACTATACCGCATTAAAATCTGGAATTATTCATCCTGAGAAGTTAGCAGTTACCCCAACTTTGGTGGTACTATCTTTCAATACATTACCAGGTTTTTTCGTATCATCCGGACCATTTACGGGCAACTCAAATATGAAAGAGGACCCTTTTCCCTGAACACTTGTAAACCATACTCTGCCCTTATGCATATCAACAAACTTTTTTACCAGAGCAAGCCCCAGGCCAGTACCTTCGTACTGCCGGTTCATGTCCGAATCAATCTGTTTGAAAGGCTCAAAGAGGTATTTCCGGTCTTCTTCCGAGATCCCTATGCCGGTATCTGAGACCCGGATCTGAATCATATTTTCAGCCCTCTCGGCTGAGATTCTTACAAACCCGCCAACGGGGGTGAACTTGATAGCATTACTTATGAGGTTATAAAGAATCTGTTTGAATCTTACTTTGTCAGCAATGATAGACAGGTTATCTTTGACATTGAATTCTATAGAAATATCTTTATTTAATGCGCTTGCGGAGGCTATAAACTTCAAGTCTTCAAAAACTTCGGAAACGAAAAAACATTCCAGGTTTAGTTCCATTTTCCCGGCTTCAATCTTTGAAAGGTCAAGGATATTGTTTATAAGGATGAGGAGGTGGTTTCCACTGCGTGAAATATTATTTAAATATCGCTTAGTTCTTTCATCAAGTTCTCCATTTATACCTTCGAGCAGCAGGTCCGAAAAACCTATGATAGCAGTAAGAGGGGTCCTCAGTTCGTGGCTCATGGTAGCGAGGAATTCACTCTTTACCCGGTTTGCACCCTCTGCAGCAAACTTTGCCTGAAGCAGTTTCTTTTCGGTTCTTTTACGCTCGGACAGATCAATGAAACTTTCAACAAAATAATCTCTGTCCCCTATAGTTACCGGAACCACACTCTTAAGGATCGGGATGACTTCCTTTTGAGCATTGATGATCGTTTTTTCTGAATTATCCATATTCAGTCCAAGATCACTGATAGGACATTTTCCGACCTCGGCAGGACAGATAAATTGGTGACATATATTTCCGACAATCTCTTCTTTTGATCTCCCGATCGTTTTAATTGCAACGGGATTTACATCAACTATTTTGTGGCTTGAGGCTTCGATTAGCAATATTCCACATAGGCTTTTTTCCAGTAAAGCACTCAATCGATCTCTTTCTTTTTGCGCCAAACGTTCCGATTCTTTACGCAAAGTTATGTCCCGGGCGATAATAAGGAGCTTTTTACTTTTTTTATCCATTACAGAGGAACTAACCTCTATGTCTAGGATACTATTATCTGACCTTTTGATCTTAGTCTCAAAAAGCGCCGATCCGTTCTCCAGAGTTACGTTCAATGCGTTCCGGAAGCCGGGAAGAGATTCTTCAGTAAATAGAGATTGGGGGAGAATTTTTTCAAGATGAACCCTATCATATCCGAGAAGTTTACAGCCTTTAGGATTAACTTCCAGAATACGCTCCCCATTTGTTATGAAAATCGCATCATTGGACTGCTCAAATAGAGCCCTATATATTTCTTCTTTAGCCATTAGATTGTCCTCGGCCAGTTTACTTAAAAACGGATTATTTTCTCATTCTTGTCTCAGGTTCAGCATACACAGGCACTTTTCCGGGATTGAAGAGGTTTAACCGGAGTTTCTAAGATCTTAAAAAAGAAAGGCTCTTGGCTATGATTATTTACAGTCTAACAAAAAATTAATTAAGTTGACGACTTCAACTTGGG
>NZ_JJQL01000001.1:0-2141 GCF_000979975.1 Methanosarcina sp. 1.H.A.2.2 | reverse complement strand
GTAAAGGACGCATTCGAAAAGGCAGGATTCGACCTCAAGACGGACACAAACCACAACACCCTTATCATTCCAGGTCTCTCAGCCCGTCTGCAGGGTGACCTCGAAGATACACTCGGTGCAAATGTAAAGGTTGGTCCAATGGACTCCGGCCGTATCCCTGGCTGGATCGAGAAGAACTGGCCTCCTAAACAATAAGTCCGAATGTAAATTGAAAACTTTACAGATCCGTGTCTCTCTGACACGGAACTTTCTTCTTTTTTAAAAAATACGATGCATCATAATGAAAGGCTGCAGGCAAATTTTTTTGTATATTATGCTTATACAATGGCGAGTTCTTACTTCTCCCCTTTGTAATAAATGTTGGCCCACTTTCCGCAGATGCCGATTCAATTTTCACAATTTTTACTGCTATCGTTTTGTCTGGAAACTGCCTCAGTTATTCAAACATATGGTTTTGAAATTTCCCACACTTTTCGACCTTGTGCCTTCATTCAAAGATTCTAATTCCAATTTCTCGAAGATTCAGTTAAAATAATAATTGCAGATTTTGGAGTAATTCTCCAAAAAATATAGCAAGAAAAATGCTATTTTTTGAGGACATCTGCGGAAGATAAGAGTTATGACTAAAACTCCCTATATATTTTGAATTTCATTGACTATTTTTTGAATTTTGTTAGGATTTCTCAGAATTTGTTAGGATAACTATTAACAAATATTAGAAAATTAAATTATAAAATAAATACAATTAGTGAGATTTCAACGCATAAAAAACACATAAATAAGAGAGGGTAGCAAATTATTTTAAATAGAATGAAACGATCTTTTATAGTGGAAATTTTAAAAATGTTAGCCTAAAGAGGTACTATATAGATAATAACCAGTATTCAAGCATTATTCGGGTGTTAACATTACACAGGTTTCGTTGATATTACCGGCTTATAACGAAGTAGCAAGAATAGAAAAAACAGTAAACCAAACTGCAGAAACTCTTAGGGAAATCACATCTTCTTTTGAGATTATTATAGCAGAAGATGGAAGCAGCGACGGGACAGATAGAGTAGCTGGTAAACTTGCTATGGAGCATAACTACGTGAGTCATCTTCACTCGGATTCGCGCCAGGGGCGTGGCAGAGCATTGAATAGGGCTTTTAAGTTTGCATCTGGAGATGTTCTTTGTTATATTGACGTGGATCTTGCAACCGATATGAGCCATCTGAAGGAACTAATAGAATCAATCTCAGTAGACGGATATGACTTTGCAACAGGCTCCAGAATGATGCCTCAGAGCAATGTAAAAAGGCCCTTAAAAAGAGGCATAGCCAGTAGAGGGTTTAATTTTCTGGTGCACACTTTTTTACACTCAAAATTATATGACCATCAATGTGGATTTAAGGCTTTTAAAAAAGACCCATTGTTTAAACTAATTGATCAAGTGCAGGATGAACACTGGTTCTGGGATACTGAACTTATGGTTCTTGCACAGTCTCGGGGATTTAAAGTTAAAGAATTCCCGGTAGTCTGGAGGCATGGAGGCACAACAACGGTAAATCTTAAAAGAGATGTTATAGACATGGGGTCTCAAATTTTCCGTTTATGGTGGAGTTTAAACAGGCAGTCAAAGAAAAAAAAAGAAAAATCCTGCGAGGGGTGCTTTGAATAAAATTGAATCTAAAACAAAGCAGATCTTTTATTTTAGCCTGATAGTTTTTTCCATACTTTTACAGGCAGGCAGTGGAATTTGCGGAAAATACGCTGCGATGACAATACAAGAGGCTTCACCTTTTATTACGGTCACAAATATTTATTACTTGCTCTCCCTGGTATTTCTTGTACTGCAGGCGATTGTCTGGCAGCAAGCACTGATACACTATCCACTTTCATATGCTTATCCATTTATAAGCCTGGTTAATTTTGTGATATTATTTTGTTCTGCAATTCTATTCCATGAACAGATCACCAGGTATAACGTTTTAGGGTTACTCGTCATATCCTTTGGAATTTTAATACTATCCCGCAGTTTGGGAGAAGAAACATGATTACTTCGTATCCTCTTCAAATTTGATGGGTTTTCAATCACAGGAAAAATATAATAGTTGCTCCATTTCCCCTTACCATATCTTGGAGTAACAAAATGGAACTCG